>NZ_JANGBZ010000002.1:0-156591 GCF_024462915.1 Clostridium sp. DFI.5.61 | reverse complement strand
TTTTTCTCTCCTCAATTTTGCTTTATTTCCCTATTGACTTTTTATTTGCAGACTTCGTCCTGGGCCTCTACAATGCCGCCGGGCCGGGACAGGCTCTGGATGAAGATACAAGAGCAGCAATCCAGTCCATCCAGAAGCCCATCAAGTTAGAGCTTCTGGTCTCCCTCTCCTGTACCATGTGCCCGGAGCTGGTGACGGCGGCTCAGCGGATCGCTGCGGAAAATCCGCACATCACCGCCCAGGTCTATGACCTGAACCGCTTCCCAGACCTGCGGGAGAAGTATCAGGTGATGAGCGTTCCCTGCCTGGTCATCAATGATGGGGAGCAGGTATCTTTCGGCAAGAAAAATATCCGGCAGTTGTTGGAACTTTTAGCATAGCAGGGAAGCCGCGTTACGGGCCGTCTGGTCTGTAACGCGGCTTTCTCCATCAAAAAGGGCTTGTGGAACAGAGACTTTTGGAGTATTCTTTAGTTATCAATAACTAACCCGCAAAGAGGCGTATCACTATGAAGAAATCAGACTTGGACTTCTGGCAGGGAATGGCCGCACATTACACCAAATTCATGCGGCGCTCTGCACCGTTATATACAGAAATCTGCAATCACATTCGTCCGCATCTCACACGGGATATGAATGTATTGGAACTGGCCTGCGGCACAGGCCAGCTGTCCTTTCCCCTGTCTCCGTGTGTCCGGCTGTGGGAGGCCACCGATGCCTCTTCCAATATGATCGCGGAAGCCAAGAAGCGGAGCGGATCTTCCCGGCTTCATTTCTCAGTGCGGGATGCCTCCTGTCTGCCGTATGCCTCGGAAACCTTTGACGCGGTGGTGATTGCCAATGCCCTGCATATCTTACCGGAGCCGGAAAAGGTTTTGCGGGAAGCTCGGAGAGTCTTAAAGCCGGGAGGATGGTTATTTGCCCCCACCTTTGTCCACGCCGGTGGAAAATTGGCCAGACTGCGGACCTGGGGTATGGAGCGGACCGGCTTTCGTGTCTACCACGCCTGGAACGCCGGGGAATTCATTGCTTATCTTTCCTCCCACGATTTTTGGGTGACGGAACACACCCTGCTCGGGGGGCGTGTACTGCCTGTGTGCTATGTGGCCGGCAGGAAGTAACTGCCCAGAATGGGGCGAAAGCGGGCCATCGGCATACAGCGCCGATGGCCCGCCCTTGCATTTTGTGACTTCAGTGAGATAAATCGGAGGGCAACAAAGCAAGTCCTTTTCCGGTGCGTCTATGCATCATTGTCTATCGCACCGTGGTTCCACACCTGAACCAAACGGCTGCGTTAGCAGTACTTTCTTCCGCAGAATCGCTTTAGTTGAAGCGTGCTATTCAGACTTTTCCTGTTGCTCTGTATTATGGTGTCTGTGTTTCCCACAACAGTGATGTCCAGCATGTCCTCCACAGCAGCAACCAGCATCTGCCGGATTCAAGTGAAGAAGGTCTACTTTTTCTGTTTCCGTCGACTCTTGGATTTTGGCATTTATTAAAGATTCGAGCATGAGATACACTCCTTATTTCCGAATAATGTCAATGTCCTGTGTGCCAGAGCAGAGGCATTCCGTGCGTTTTTCACATTTTGTAAAGCCCACGCGTACGGCCGCATCCGATACTTCGTTTTTTAATACGCCCATATCCATCCCCTGGAAGTAATACGGCAGATACCCCATTACCATATCCCAGGGGCCGGTGTGGTCAGGCAGGATAGCCTCGCTGATAACCAGCAGCACCCCTCCGGGATTCAGTGCGTCATAGCACTTTTTCAGCAGTTCTTCCATACGGCCTTTGGCAAAGAGCATCACATTGAGGGCCAGGATTAGATCATACCTCTCTCCAATTCTGTCTGCCATAAAGTTGCCGCACATCACTTCCGTGCGGTCAGTGAGTCCCATAAGGGAGATGGATTCTTCCACCACCGCCGGGGGAAAACGGTCAAATAGGACGCCAGTACGATCCGGCCGATCACCGATGACTGCCAGCCCTAAAAGTCCTGTAGCACCGCCTAGGTCCAGCACGCGCCTGATTTGGTCATTTTCCGGCAGAGAACGCACAATCCGCAACAACTCCTGCTGCCGGTAACCTTCCTGTGCCTGTCGCATCCGCTGTGCAAAAGAGGCAAAATCCAACTGCTGCTCCATCGCTTCCTGTTGCTGGGACTGGGGGCCTTTTGTGACCAACAGCTTCACATCCATAGGTGCCATGCCTTCCTGCATATAAAAGGGCAGAAAGCCTCCCAAATATTCATCTTTCCCTTTGACCAGATAGCGGTCAACTTCCGCGGTGTTCTGGTAAGTGCCGTCCGTCTTGTTTAAAAAGCCGATGGATACCAATGCACTGAGCAGATATTCTGTATTTGCCTTATGCCATCCCATATGAACTGCCAGTGCTTCAGCAGTAACCGGCTGGCAAAGTTGAGAAAATACATCCAGCTCCATGGCCGCATTGAGCAATCTGGAATATAGATTTAAAAATGGAAGCTGGACTAACTGTTCCCAAACACTTACAGACTTGTTGATTGTGAACATTAAAAAACCCCCTTTGTTTTTATATGGTTAGTCATTGCTAACCTCAATTTAATTATACCGGAACCACCGGCTTCTGTCAAGGAAAGGCATAGAGTGCTTCGTTCATCCAGATTATAGGAATATTGGAATGTACGGTACAGCTTTCATCCAAGGAAACGGCCTCGCTGCTACAAGTTAGTCTACCTTACCTGCTTTGAAACCTTTCTTCGGGACACAAAATAAATCACCCCTCTTGAGCGAGTGTTCAGAGGGGTGACTTTTGAATCAGGTTCTTATATGCAGTTGATATGTGTTGCGCCGTCTGCCTTTTTATTTAATTGCGTCCTTTAATACCTTGCCAGCCTTAAAGACTGGCATCTTTCCGGCTGGGATCACAATGGGCTCATTGGTTTTGGGATTCCGGCCCGTACGCTCAGCACGCTCTTTCACTTCAAAGCTGCCGAAGCCGGTGAGCTGGACCTTATCTCCCGCGCACAACGCTTTCTCGACCTGGGATAGGAATGCGTTCAAGACTTTCTCTGCATCCGCTTTGGAAACCCCGCTCTCCTCGGCCATACCAGCAATCAGTTCTCCCTTGTTCATAAAGCAAATTCCTTTCTCTTTCTATTGATTTGGATAAGCACTCTTTACATGATAGCCGCATCAGCGGCTTACCACAGAGATGAAGCCCAAGGCATAACGGCTGAGGGCGTTCCTCCCTCAGCCGCAGCCGCGGTCAGCACATATCCCGTGCCCACTCCCGGACATCTTCCAAAGTCAGCTCAAAGCGGCCGCCTGCCGCAACCGTATTCCTGGACATATCCACGATCATGTAGCCGCCAAGGTTGTCCGCACTGATGGGCGCATGGGATTTCCGCATCATGTAGCCAGCCGCCTTCAGTACACGGCGGAGCGATTGCTCCAGGGAATCCTCTGTACGCATCGAAATACCTCCAATTTGATATTCCGAGCCAAACCACGCCGCGCTCCAACCGTTTTCCTGCTGGTATTATAACAGGGAACTCACGGAAAATGCAACTGTGCGGGCCGGTTTGGATGCTTTTTCCCTTGCGTTTCCAATGCAGGCACTCAAAATTAGCGCAAAGGGCCTCGGACCTCGAAGGGAACATATGTCACTCATGCTTGTAAAAGGCCCCCATCTCTCCAGCATCCTAAAAATCTGAATATTCTGTAATCAGACAGCTGCGGCGCAGGTAATAGAATACCCACACCGCAGCGTTGTCTTTTTCAATCAAAGTGTCCAGCGGCTGGACTCCGTTCGCTCGGAGACGAAATTCCGGTAGATGCCCGCCTGCTGGATCAGTTCGTCGTGGGTACCCTTTTGGACGACGCGGCCCTGGTCTACCACCAGAATCTGATCCGCACCCCGCACCGTCTTGAGCCGGTGGGCGATCATCAGCACGGTTTTCTCCCGCGTCAGGGCTTCCATAGCCTTTTGGAGCTGGTCCTCATTCTCGGGGTCCACATTGGCCGTGGCCTCATCGAAGATGACGATGGGCGCGTCCTTCAGGAGACACCGGGCGATGGAGATGCGCTGCTTCTCCCCGCCGGAAAGCGTGGCTCCTCCCTCGCCAATTACCGTGCCGTATCCATCCGGCAGGGCAGAGATGAAGTCGTGGCAGCACGCCTTTTTTGCGGCCTCCACCACCTGTTCATGGGTAGCGCCCGGGCAGCCGAACTTGATGTTGTTCTCCACCGTGTCGGCAAAGAGGTACACCCGCTGGAACACCATGCTCACCTGCTCCATGAGGGATTCCAGTGTGTACTCCCGCACATCCCGGCCACCAATGGTCACACGGCCGCCGTCCACATCCCAAAACCGGGCGATCAGGTTACAAAGGGTGGTCTTGCCGGAGCCGGAAGGCCCCACAATGGCGGTGGTGGTCCGGTCTGGGATAGTCAGTGACACATCCTTGAGGATGGGGCGGCTTCCATAGGAGAAGTTCACATGGTCGAATACAATCTCGTGGCTCTCCGGACGGATGGCCGTGCCACGCTGGTCCATCTCCGGGATGTCGTCTACCTGGTTGGCGTGGTCGATGGAACTGCCCACCAGACGCAGGGCGGACACGCCGCTGCCCGCGGACTGGATCTGGGAGAAGATCAGGAAAGAGACGATGACCGCCATCAGCGCATTGGCGAGGGACATAGCTCCCGTCAGGCACAGCCCCACCGACGCCGCCAGAATTAGAACGCTGAACAGGTGGAGGACCATCTCCTGGCCCCAGATATAGGGAGTAAACAGCTTCTCCACCGCCAGATTGTTCGCCCGGCTGTCCTCCAGCGCCTGCCGCACCCGCTTGTCGCCCTTTCCGGTCAGGTTAAAGGACTTGATGACGCTCATGCCCTGGAGCTGCTCCAGCACTGCCTCCACCAGCCGGGCCTCGTCCCGCTGGCGCTTGGGGGCAATCTTGGCGGACTGCTTCTCCATTCCGGAGAGGAGGGCCAGATACACCAGCATCCCCGCCAGGGCCAGCAGGCCGATCCGCCAGTCCCAGAACAGGACGCACAGCAGCATGACGGCGGAATTGATCAGGCCGCCCAGGATACCGACCAGCACCATGGGGCCGGTACTCTCCACCTCGTCCAGAACGGTGGTGGTGATGCCGGTGAGTTCTCCCAAGCTCTGGTCGTTGAAATAGCCCATGGGGACCCGCTTGAGCTTGTCGCCAATGGAAATGCGCTTGTTCGCCACCATGAAGTAGCCGGCGTGGGTCTGCTGGAGCTGGCTGAAGCGGTTGAGGACCGCCCGGCCCAGAATGCTGGCCAGCAGAAGCCCCAGCGCCTGCCAGGCCGGGGCGGAGTCTGTGGAGCCGCCCACCAGGGCCAGCACCACCACATAGATGGCCGCGATCTGGAACATATGGAACACCGCGTAAAAGAAACCTAAAATCATGGACTTCCGGATATTGTCCTGCTCCTCTCCGGCAAAGTCCCAGATTTTTTTCAAAACACCGATCATGCCTGCTCTCCCTCCTTTGCGCCCATATGCGCCCGCCACATCTCCTGATACAGCGGGCAGTTCTTCAAAAGTTCCCCGTGGGTGCCCACATCCTGGCTGCGGCCGCCATTGACTACCACGATCTGATCCGCGCCGGTGATGGTGCTGAGGCGGTGGGCGATGACCAGTACGGTCTTTCCCGCCACCAGCTTGCCCACGGCCTGCTGGACCACGGCCTCGTTCTCGGGGTCTATGTAGGCAGTCGCCTCGTCCAGCACCACAATGGGCGCGTCCTTGAGCATGGCCCGGGCGATGGCGATACGCTGGCGCTCGCCGCCGGACAGATGGGCGCCGCCTCCGCCCACCACCGTGTCATAGCCGTGTTCCAGACTGCGGATAAAGGCGTCACACCCGGCGGCTTTTGCCACGGCCTCCACCTCTGCGTCGGTGGCCGCCGGGCGGCCCATGCGGATGTTCTCCCGGATGCTCTCGTCAAAGAGGTAGTTGTCCTGGGAGACAAAGGCCACCTGGTCGTAGAATTGCTTCAGCGGGACCCGATTCAAGTCCTGCCCGCCCAGGGTGATGGCGCCGGAGGTCACATCCCAAAAGCCGGCGATCAGCTTGGCGATGGTGGACTTGCCCGATCCGGAGGGCCCCACAAAGGCGGTCATGGTCCCGGCGGGGATGGTGAGAGATACATCGTGGAGCACTTCCTTGTCCGCGTGGTAGCCGAAGGACACATGGGAGAGCTGGATGCCCCGCCCCTGGAACTCCGCTGGCGTTTCCCCGTGGTCCTGCTCCGCTCCGTTCAAAATGGCGTCCACCGAGCCCACAATGGTGCCCACCTTGGCGAGACTGTCCACAAAGTCCATGGCGGCCAGCAGGGGCCCGGCAATGCCCAGGGGCAGGACGATGGTGGTGATAAAGGTCTCGATGGGCAAACTCCCTCCGGTATAGAGGAGCCAGCCCACCGGCAGAATGGTGATCATGGTGGTGGGCGAGATGGCACGGGCCAAAGAGACCGGCATCTGGCAGCTCTTCATCCAGTGGTAGAAGTAGGAGGCGTTGGCCTTTACGCTGTCGGAGAAGCGGGCATAGGACTGCTTGCCCTGGTTAAACGCCTTGATGACCTCAATGCCGCCGATGTACTCCACAATGGCGCTGTTCATGGCTTGGGTGGTTTTGACCGAGCCCTCGTACTGCTTGCCGTAGCCGGCCATGACCGCCATCATGAAAGCCATGCCCACCGGGATGGACACCAGACTCAAAAGGGCCATCCGCCAGTCCAGCACGAACAGATAGATCAAGATGCACACCGGTCCCAGCACATTGGCGGTCATCTCCGGCAGAAGATGGGCCAGAGGCCGCTCCATGCTCTCCACCTGATCTACGATGACCTGCTTCATCTGGCCGCTGGAGGTGTCCAGAATCGTACCCAGAGGCATCTTTGGCAGTTTCTCCAGCACTTTCTCCCGGATAGATTTCAGGATAGCAAAGGTGGCCTTGTGGGATTGGGATAGAGCCAGGGAATACAGGGTGGCCCGGAGCAAAAAGCCCACGAGCGCCACTGCGCACCAGGTCAGGTAGAACGAGGATTCCTGGTTTCCAGACAATAGGCCGAGAATGATCTGAGCCACGGCAAAGTAGGGGAGCATCCCAAACAGTACCCCCACCACAGCGGACAGGACCGCCCGCTTCAGGCCGCCCTGTTGTCCCTCTCCCAGCTCCCACAGACGGAGCATGGGACTTTGTTGTTTCATGATAAATTCCTCCTTTTTAGTTAGTGATCGCTAACTTTTGCGCAAATGGGAGGGCTGCACCCAAAGGCACAGCCTCTTGTCAGGGCTGAGGGTCAAACACGGTGGAGAATCCCGCCATGTGGTAGCGGTTGAGCATCTTGACATAGCGGTGGGCGGCGGCACGGTCCATGTTGTGCCGCACCACCTCAAACATGCCGTTGAAGTAGGCGGTGACGATGATATGGATGAACTCCTCCGTCACCAGACCGGACTTGACGCTCTCACAGCCGATGACCTCCATGTACTTGTAGGTGTACTCGACCTCGATGTCCACCAGCTCGTCCAGGAAGCAGGAAAACCGGGTGCCGTGGGCCCCGTCCAGCAACAGGCGGAACACATCAAAGTGGTCGTAGATGTAGTCCAGCATCTCCTCCTGGTGGCGGGCGGTGTACTGTCCCATATCCGCACGCTGTTCCTCCTCACTGAGCTGGTGAAAATCCTCCTGCACCCTGCGGAACATAGCCTTGAACTGATCCACCACCGGCTCCGCAATGGCCCGGAACAGCCCCTCCTTATCCCCGAAGCGGGTATAGATAGAGCCGGTGCTGGTTTCCGCCGCCTGAGCTATGGTGCGCAGAGAAGCGTCCAGAAACCCCTTGGACAAAAACTCCTCCTTGGCACACTCCAGCACCTTGTCATAGACACCCGCCTTTTGTTTTGCCACTGTCATTCCTCCTTTTTCAAAACACCGTTTTATAACGATGTTTTGAATATAGCACTATGGTTTGTATTTGTCAAGAGGAGAGCTCAGAATAAGAGAGCGAAAGACCCCGCAGACCGAATCTGCGGGGTCTTTTCATGTCATTCTATTTCTGTGGCCTCTTGAATAGTTGGATAGATCACCTGCCACGCCGGGAGAAAGTTCAGTTGGGCCAGTGCGTTGCGGAAGGCCCTTGATAATGGGTCTACAAATTCCCTTTGGCTGTGAAGCAGCTCCACGATATAAAGCTCCCATGTGTAGTGGGGGCCCCGCTGCTTTTTCCGTAACAGATAATATGCCCTCTCTGCTCGGAACATCAGAAACTCTACGATTGAGGTGTAGTTCTCGAAGGAATAGAGCTTTGCCATATGGAGCATCCCGGCGCTGTCATAACGCGTTACGGGAAAGTCCACTTCCGCTTCCTCCAATGTAAAGTCAAATGCGGAGGCAGGGAACGCAATCACGGTGTTGAGCAGCACCCTTTGTGCCGCCAGGACCAATGACTTTTCTCGCCGCAAAAAGGCGATATATTCCTCCCATGTGAGGTCGGCCCAAAACCCGTCCACATCGCTTTCTTTTTTCCAGGTGAACAGCGCGTCCTCCACCCGGTAGGTTAAATAGGTCAGGTACCCATATGTTGTTTCTTCATCATACAGCTTTGCATACATGCCGGTGCGAAGGATTTGCTCTACCAGTTCTTTATTTTGATCCCAGTTCATTGTTCCACCTGATCCGTCCATTTGTAGCCCCATTAGAAATTCAGGAAATCAAGCCCGGCGGCTTTTGACATTGCAATTACCTTGTTCGGGTTGTTCTGCAATTCCACCTCCGTCCCAAGCGCGTTCATCAGCAGGCCGAAGGTATCGTGCATCCCCATCTGATTCTGTATATTGTATGTGGCGGCGTACTCCGGGAAATGGGCCCAGATATAGTTCATCAATGCGGGGTAGTCGATTAGGCCGCCAGCCCTTAACTCCTCGTACTGCCCCCATAGTTCAAACAAGGCGAGGCTGCTGGCCCGCTTGGAAAAGAACAGATACCCCAAGGTGTTGTCAATTCCTTCCCGCACATCCTCTTCGGTCTGCTCCGATTGCTTTAATACGGTTTCTGAGAAGTCGCAGTTCCAAATAGGATAGCAGACAGCGAGGACTTCCTCTCCTGTGCCTGTTTCGATCCAGAAGATCCCGTTCATCAGCGGCTTGTAGCGTGCAGTGCGGCCCCGCGGTGTGGCAAGGGGCGCTGGGTAAGGTCCAAAGTATTCCGGATGATACTCCATATTGTAAAAAGCAATATCACGAAGCGAGGTCTGTCCGTCTGCATATATTCCGTGCCGGACCTGGTACCGGTAGATCTCATACTCAATGATTTTATATCCCCGCCGCTCTTCCGCAAACGAATAGAGCAGCACACGGGAGTCCTCTTCAGGCATCCTCCCATATGCCATAGCCTCTTTTGATATGGCTGGCGAGGATTTTTCCACCACATAGTATTCATCTGCCAAAAACTTGCCGTCCTGTTTTCTGGCTGCGATATAGTAGACGCCAGGACACTCCTGGCTTGCCCTTACGATTTCACCAACTGTGTCGTCCAAACAGAACGGTAGCCTCTCCGGGGGCGATTCTTTTTCTCTATCCATGCGTTTCTCTCTTTTCCCGTGTGGCATTTTACCCAATTACAACACCAATAAAGTGCTACTGCATAAAAAAGCACACCATCCGTACCCTAATGTCACACCACAAAAGTGTACCATGGGGAAAATGGTGGTGGAGGAATCGTATATGGAGATGGACTTTATCAGAAACCGTATTACAGAATTACGGGTAAAAAAGGGAGTTTCCGAGTACCAGTTAAGTTATGATTTAGGGCATAGCAAGAACTATATTCATAACATTGTCACCGGGTATTCCCAGCCATCTGTGAAAGAATTGCTCTATTTGATTGACACGCTCGGTATCACGCCCCGTTTGTTTTTCGATGAGGAAGCGGAATACCGAAATCCAATTTTGGTTCAGGAGATCATAAATGGCATCAAGTCGATGAACGATCAGGATTTGGAAGCTGTTTTGTTGATGGTCAGGCGCTTGAATGAGAAGAATTAACAAGTATAAAATCGTGTAATTAAGATATTATACCCGATATACCGGGAATATTCAAGAGGCAGCATGTCAAATATAATAGAAATCACAAAGGGGTGGTTTCTATTATTACTTACGACCCGCTCTGGGACACCATGCGTCGAAAGGGAATTACAACTTATTCTCTAATAAAGGACTATTCCTTCAGCAAGGGAACATTGGATTCTTTGAAGCAAAACCGGAATATTTCAACCGCAACGCTGAATGACCTTTGCAACATTCTTTCTTGCAGGGTAGAAGATGTTCTTCGTCACATCCCAGATAAAGCATAAACGGCACTTTGAGGGCATTACAGCTCACACCAAAGCGCCGTTTTTATTTTGTATCTGCCTGCATAAAAAACGCAGTTACCCGTCAAGGATACCTGCGTTTTTTGCGAAAAAGGCTTATCAGGTTACAGGAGTCAGTTCGAACTTATAACTGCTGTAGGGGGCAGTGCGGATGGGGTTTCCCGGTTCCATCTTCCGGCAGAACTGACTGATGATATTGACTACGTTCGCGCCGCAGCCCTTCGGAAACTCGTGCCATACAGCCTCGTAGATCTGTTCCTGCGTGAAGAGCCAGCCAGGGTGCTGGGCCACATCCACGGACCTTACCATGCCTTTTTCCTTTTTGGAGTACCAGCACGGCCTCCAGATAATCCTCGCCCGACGCATGGAGTTTTTTCATAGGCGCGACCTCTTCTCTATACAGTGATCTTCTGTTCTGCGTTCCACATGGCCGCATATTTTCCGTTCTCGGCCAGCAGCTCCTCGTGGGTGCCAGACTCCTTGATTGTTCCGTCCGCCACTACCAGGATCTGATCCGCGTTCTTGACGATGGAAAGGGTATGGGCGATCATCACCACGGTCTTTTTCTCCTTGAGCAGATTGGCAATGGCCTGTTTGACCGCCAGCTCGTTCTCGATGTCCAGGGATGCGGTGGCCTCGTCCAGCAATAGGATGGGACTGTTTTTCAGAATGGCCCGGGCGATAGAAAGCCGCTGCCGCTCTCCTCCGGAGAGCAGGCTGCCGTTTTCTCCAATCCCGGTGTCATAGCTCTTTTCCAGTTTCTCCACAAAGCCGTCACATCCGGCGTCCCTGCAGGCTGCCTCCACCTCCCGGTCAGTGGCCGTGGGCCGGGCGTGGCGGATGTTCTCCCGCACGGTATCGTCAAAGAGGAACACCTGCTGGTCCACCATAGAGAGCTGTGCCAGCACCCGCTCTGCGGAGACAGTCTGGATGGATTGACCGCCGATGGCGATGGTCCCGCTCTGCGGCTCATAGAATTTGGCGATCAGATTCAAAATCGTGGATTTGCCCGAGCCGGAGTCCCCCACGATGGCGGTGAGTTTCCCGTCCGGGACGGTGAAGGACACCCTCTTCAGGACCGGCTCTCCCGGCATATAGGAGAACGACACATCCCGGAAGGTGATGTCGTGCCGCTCCGGGGCAAAGGGCGCGCCCTCCCCGGCCTCCTCCGGCTCCTGAATCAGATTCTCAATGTTCCTTTTGGAGACCATCAGGTGCTTCCATTCAAAGAGATCAATGGCAATACTGGCGGTGAGCTTGGTCAGCAAAATGGGCAGCATGGAGAGCATCAGATAGTCCACGCCGCTCAGTGTCCCCGCCGCCCATGGCCCGGCGGCCAGCACCATGATAAGCGGCACGCTGCCCCAGCTGATGATATTGTAGCCGAATCCGATGGGGATGCCCTTGGCTTCGTACTGGTAGCACACCCGGCTGAACTCCTCCATGGCCTGGGTGACGGTCCTGTTTTTTACGCCGCCCATGTTGTACGCCCGGAACATCTGAATGCCGTCAATGTACTCCACAATGCCACTCACCGTCTCGGCGCTGACCTTGTTTTTCGCCACGCCGTACACCTTTACCACCCGGAAGGACAGCCACAGGTCGGGAATCAGCAACGCGACAACCGCCAGCAGGATCAGCCCCGCCGGTAGCCAGACGGTGCATACAAAGCCAACCAGCACCGCGGAGAGCGCGGCGTTTTTGATAATGTTCCCACTGGAATGGGTCAGAATTTTCTCATAGCTGCCCACATCGCTGGTCATGGTGTTCACATACTGCCCAACCTGCCCCTGGGTGAAGCGGGCCAGGGGGATCTTCTTGAGCTTATCCCCCAGAAGCAGCCGCAGGCGCTTGGACACCGCCGCCCCGCCGATCTGGACCTGGGTGTACCCGGTGCTGTAAATGACCAGCCGCAGCAGGAAAATGACAGCGAGCCCCGCGGTGACCGCTCCCACCATTCCGGCGGTAATCGTTCCTGAAGCCAGAGCGGTGAGGACGATGTAGACAGACAGATAACTGCACCCGGAGAGGATGCCCTCCAATACGGTCAGCACTACACCAATATAAAAAGCCCTGTTTTTGCGGAACGGAGATTCATTTGTCATCGTCTTGCCCTCCTTTCACGGAATAGGTGATGGACCTGGCCGCCCGGTAGTCGGCCCAGGCTTTGCGGTAATAAGAATTCTGTTCCAGCACCTCCGCATGAGTTCCGCAGCAGGTGATGGTGTGGTCCTCCACCACCGCCACTTTGTCGCACATCTTTACCGCGCCCAGCCGGTGAGCCACGATGAGTACGGTCTTGCCACGGCAGAGGTTTTCAATGGCCCGGTCAATCTCCACCTGATTCTCCGGGTCGGCGGCGGAGGTCGCCTCGTCCAGAATGAGGATGGGGGCGTCCTTCAAAATAGCGCGGGCAATGGCGATGCGCTGGCGCTCCCCACCGGAGAAGCGTGAGCCCATAGCCCCAACCTTGGTGTCGTATCCCTGGGGCAGCGACAGGATGAAGTCGTCGATCTGTGCCAGACGGGCGGCCTCCCGCACCTGTTCCAGCGTGGCCTGCGTGCCCATACGGATGTTCTCCAGCACGCTGTCCCGGGTGAGGAAGGTCTTTTGAAACACGATGGAGATGTGAGCGAGCAGGTCCTCGTAGCGGATGTCCCTGACATTCCGGCCGCCGATGCGGACCTCGCCCTTTGTTGTATCGTAAAACCGGGAGATCAGCTGGATGATAGTGCTTTTGCCCGCGCCGGACACCCCCACCAGGGCCACCTTTTCCCCCTGCTTTACCGACAGAGAGCAATCCCGCAGCACATCCGTCTTCCCGTCATAGGAGAAGGTCACATGGTCCAGTTCAATGCCGTGGTCCTCCGGGAATGGCCCGCCTCCTTCAAAGACCGGAAGCTCCAGGATCTCCCGCACCTTTCCCACACCGCTGAGAGCCTGGGCAAAGGTAGTGGACATCTTCTGGAGCGGCAGGATCTCCGTCAAATACATGCCGCCCACATAGGCAAAGAGCAGAAACACGCTGGCGCTCACCGAGCCCCGGAGGAACATAAGCCCCCCGGCTGGGATCATCAGGAGCATACCGCACTCCACCAGCAGCAGGAAAGCCGCATAGGGCGGCGCGGTTTTATGGGTCACCAGATTCCAGATCCGGTTTTCCTCCGAAATGGCGTGGGAAAACTTCTGAAACGACCGGCTCCCCATGTTGTACGCCTTGATGAGCCGCATCCCGGAGACATACTCGATCATTACCGAGTTGAAGCTCACCAGGGAGCGGTTGGCGTCCTCCAGAATTCCCTTCATGCGGCCAAAGATCACCCCCATCACAATTCCCGCCAGCGGCAGGGGGAGCAGCGAGACCAGCGCCAATGGGACATTCACCGACAGCAGATAGAGGAAGATCACCACCGGGCCGGTGAGATAGGCCACGAACTCCGGCAGGTTATGGGCCAGAAACAGCTCCAGCTTCTCAATGTCCTCGTTGAGCACGGTCTTGACCGCTCCCGTGCTCCGCTCGTCCAACGCGCCCAGGGGCACCTTCGCCAGATGCTCCGTGACCATGCACCGCACCCGGAACAGGGCGCCGTAGGCCCCCTTGTGGGACAGCACCCCGGAGGCCCCCAGCAGCACCATCCGCCCCACGGTGCCCGCCATCACGAACACGGCGCAGTCCGCGATCACCGCCGGGGTGCAGGCGCCGGACAGCACCGCGTCCATCAGCCGGTACAGCCCCAGGTAGGCGGTGATCGCCAGCAGCCCGCTCCCAAAGGCGCACAGCACCGACCCGATCAGCCATTTCTTCTCCGGCCCTGCCCACCGGAGCAACAGCCTGACCGGGCTTATCTCTTTCTGTTTCATATTGCACTCCTCCTTTACCAGCCTTGACGGAACAGGCCGGATATGATATTTTAGTTAGCAGATACTAACCAAATAACAGCATACTCCCTGTCTGTCACAGATACAAGGCGTGCCACGCTCATGCGGCTGATCGGGGTATGGATTCGGCCGATTGAGGTGGAGGAGGCGTGTCAGAATGTATAGCTGCAATGTATTGGATGAGCAATATGCCGGGGCCATGGCGGAGCATGGCTTTGTGCCGGAGCCGGACAACCGGAGGTATGGAAGCATGGGCCTGTGCTGGCGTCAGGCCGGCCCCGGTGGAAGCGGCTATTTCTGGACCTATGGGCAGCAGGACCTCTATATGCTCAAAATCCACGATTTCTATTTTCATGAGGATCAGCTTCTGGAGTTTTGCTGGCCGGAGAGCCTGAGCGTCACCTGGTACGAGTCCATCTCCGGGGAGGAGTTCTCTCCCTGCCGCCGGCTGGTGTCCGGCTGTGTCAAGAGCTTCATCGGCGGGCGGGAGCCCTACCGGGCGCTCATCCACCGCCGGGTCCCCATCGTATCCATCGGCATTGAGATCACTCCGGCTTACTATCAG
The DNA here is from genome assembly GCF_024462915.1 of Clostridium sp. DFI.5.61. NCBI lineage: Bacteria > Bacillati > Bacillota > Clostridia > Eubacteriales > Clostridiaceae > Clostridium > Clostridium sp. DFI.5.61. The sequence goes on along the minus strand of NZ_JANGBZ010000002.1, from coordinate 141,749 downwards.
GACTACCTCCGCCGCCAGTTTTCGGAGGAGTTTCAAAGCCTGTTGGAATCCTTTCAATCTCTGGACCAGACCGACCACTTCCCGGAGATGGTCCGCCTGCTGAAAGAGGTCCGTGACTACCGGGGCGAGGGGCTGGCCGCCAAACTCTTTTACGACGGCAAGGTGGCGGAAGCCGTGGCGCTGGTGGTGGAACGGCACCGGGCCCACCCAGCTCCCAGGCGAACACTGACGCAGGAGGATGAGCGGATGCTGGCGGATGTGGCGGCCTACATCACCGCCCACTGCGCGGACCGGCTGCCTCTGGAGCGCCTGGCCCGCATCGGCTGCATGGGCGTCTCCAAGCTGAAGGATGCCTTTCACGCCCGATACGGCTGCACCATCACTCAGTATATTCAGGGGCAGCGGATGGAGCGTGCGGAGCAGCTGCTGGCAAATACCGACCTGCCCGTGGGCCAGATCGCTCAAATTGTGGGCTATCAGAATCCCAGCCGTTTCGCGCAGCTCTTCCGCCGCAGCACCGGGCAGAGCCCGGCAGCGTTCCGGGCGTTCTCCCACCCACGGGAAGCAGAGTGAGAGAACACGCCGGACCGAAAAAGCCAGGAGGCAGGAAGAAAGACAGCCGCCAGCTCTCGGCTTGCTCCTAAGCCTGAAGGAACCGGTGAATGATTTGCAATCTCATCGCGCCCGATATCTATGGTAATAGAAAAATCTATATGAGGACGCTACAATAGTATCAAGGAGATTATGAATTTGAGCCATCCTTCATCTTGGTACGAATCGTCTGCTGCGCTCCCAGCATGGAACATACCGCTCTTGTTGCTTGATCGAGAGTAAGGGCAATCCATGCTCCGTATAATCCCAGGCCAAGTTCATAAACCAGAAAGAAGGTAAGGATCGGCCGCACCACCGCGATACTGATGAGAGAATAGAGGGCCACAAAACTGGTATGCCCCAAGCCACGGAGCAGCCCCGCATGGACCATAGCCCATGCCTCCGGAATGTTGACAGCAGCCACAAAGATCATGATCTCACAGCCCAGAGCCAGGTCATTGCCCTCCAAGTGGTAGAACCGAAGCAAGGGCGACCGGAGCAGCAAATAGATCAGCGTGGCCGCACCCCCAGTCCACAGCGCCGCCCGGCGGGACACCGCCCCGATCCGTTTCAGATTGCACGTCCGTCCAGAGCCCAACGCCTGGCCTGCCTGAACCAAGCTGGCCTTCCCAAGCCCCTGGGAGAAGCTATAGTAAATGTCGCACAGGCTCCCGCAGATGTTGTGGACGCTTAGCGCCACTGTGCCCAGATCCGCCACCAGGCGGGAGAATGTGAACATCCCGAACCGTTCCGCCGCCTGCTCCAGGAACGTGCCCGCGGCAAGGGGAGCCAGGGAGCGGAGGTATTCCCGTCCCGGCAGCCAGTCCCCTCTGCCCCGCAGAGTGGCCGGATGCCGCCGCCGTAAGAAAAGCGCCAGCGTATAGGCCAGCGTAGCGCCAGCACCGATAGCGGTTCCAAGTCCGGCGCCAAAAACTCCCAATTTGGGGAATGGACCAAGGCCGTAGATCAGCAGCGCATTGAAGACGACATTGACTCCGTTGCCCAGCACATTGGACACAAGCACGCTTTTGGTATCGCCAAGCCCCGCCAAGATGCCGTGAAGGACAATAGCCGGCCCGGAGAATGCCAGACTCACCAGGGCGGGAAAGGCATACCGCAACGCCAAGCTGATATAGTCATCCTGTGCACCGGCCAGTTGTAGAAGCGGGCCGGCTCCAATCCAGGTCCCGACCAGGAGCAGTATCGAGAGACCGCACCCCAGCATGAGCGAAGCGCGGGAACAGGCGGTCAGGGACTCATCCGGATCCTCGCCGCGCCGGCGGGCAACATAGGCGCTCAGTGCAACAGAGTAGGAGCGGGTTACGCAGAGGATCACCATACGGGGTTGGGAAAAAATACTGACCGCCGCCACCGCTGTGTTTCCCAGAGAGGAAACCATCAGCAGGTCGGCGGCGGTGAGCAGCATCAGCAACAGTCCCTCTGCCGCGGCGGGCCAGGCCAGCCGCCAGAATTCCTTACGGATGGCCATATGCGATCAGCGGATCTCCCGCCCGGACGCCCAGGGCGATTGTGTAGTAAAGGACAATGCCGTCAAACTCGGCCCGAACCTCTTGTAAGCGGTGGCCGGACAGCGTCTCCAGATGTCCGAGCAGTTCTCCCCTTCGGACCTGTTGGTCTAAACCTACTGCCGGGTACCAAAATCCCTCCGACTCAGCTTCCGCATAGAAGGTTTCTGTGATTTCCAGCTGATCCCGCGGCGGGTTCCCTCCGGGCATAATCTCCAGATGTCGCAGCAGGGAGCGGACATCCTCACAGCAGGCGTCCACCTCCTGTTCAGACCACAGCCCCTGACCGCCCCGCTCAATCAGCAGGGCGGGAACGCCCCTCTGCACCGCCCAGCTGTAAAGTCCGTTCTTCGCAGTGGAACGTACCCGGTAGGGTACAGTCAGGACCTTGGCGGCGGCCAGGGAGACTTGGTTGACCATTTCCTCCCCCGCTGTGGGGAAGAACACCAATGGATGAAGCGCCTCGTTGCAGTCTCCGCTGTGGAGATCAGCCAGCAAATCGGCTTCCGGGTACAAAGCCGTTTCCAGAGCAAAGGCCAATCGAGCGGAAAGGCTGCCCGCAGAATCGCCGGGAAAGGCTCGGTTCAAATTGACGCCGTCCTCTGGCACCACCTGTTTGGCTCCGGCATAGAAGGCGCTGGGATTTGCCAGCGGCAGGAGGATGACGTTCCCCGACAGTCTCGCCGGGTCCAGTTCTCCAGCCAGGCGGCGCAGTGCCTGGGGCCCCACATATTCGCACCCATGGACCCCGCCTGTGACAACCAGTGTTCTGCCCCGTGCGGCGCCGCACAGGCAGATTGCATTCAGAGGCGGAGCATCCGGTACCGGGAGCGGTACGTTTTTCCGCTCACCCGGCAAAAGTGTTGTCCCACAAAAAATCATACGGCCACCTCCGAAGTCTCGGTGTCAAATACCACAATGGACTCCAGCAGCCGCCGGGCGTACTCATCCTTGGTCTCGCTGATGCGGCTGACGGGCAGATATTCAGTTACACGGCCCTGATAAAGGAACAGCACATCGTCACAGAGATAAGTGATAGAGGTCAGGTCGTGGGTGATAAATACATAGGTCAGTCCCAGTTTTTCCTTCAGGTCCTGCAGCAGATCCATCACCTGGACCTGGGTATGCGCATCCAAGGAGGAGATCGCCTCATCAAAGAGGATGACCTCTGGCTTACAGGCCACCGCCCTGGCGATGCACACCCGCTGAAGCTGGCCACCGGAGAGTTCGTGGGGAAATCTGTCCGCAAAATCAGCAGGAAGTCCCACCAGCTCCAGAAGGGCGGCTGTTTCTTTGTTTCGCTCCAGCCGTCCCCTCTCCCGGCGTTCCCGAACGGTCAGGCCCTCGCCAATGATGTCTTTGACACGGAAGCGGGGATTAGCAGAGGTTGTGTAGTCTTGAAACACCACACTGAGCTTGTTTTGCAGGTTCCTCCGGCCCGCCCGGGAGGCGTAGACCGACACACCGTCCAGAATCGCCTCCCCGCTGTCTGGCTTCAGGAGCCCACACAGCACCCGGCCCATAGTGGATTTTCCGCTGCCGGACTCTCCCAAAATACCGAGGCAAGTCCCTCTTTTTACGTTCAGGGACACATCAAAGAGCACCTGCTGACGGGTATGTCCGAACACCTTGTCCTGACGCTCACTTCGGAAACTGACGCAGATATTTTTCAGTTCAAGCATAGGCGCACTCCTTTCCTCCCAGTACCTGGCTGTACCGGCGCATCACATCCGTCCGCTTCTCCACCAGCAGCTTGGTATAGGAATCGGTCGCGTGATGGAGAATATGATGGAAATCCCCTTGATCCACCACAAGCCCCTGATTGAGGACTACGATCCGGTCTGCCACCCGGGAAATAGCGTTCAAGTCATGAGAGATAAAGACCATTGCCGTCTGGTGTTCCTGCTTGATCCGCAGCAATTCGTCCAGAATCTCAAATTGAGTGATGGCGTCAATGGCTGTGGTGGGTTCGTCCGCGATCAGGAGGGACGGCTCCATAGCGGTTGCGATACCAATCATGATCCGTTGAAGCATTCCGCCGGAGAGCTGATGCGGGTACTTCTCCAACACCTCTTCCGGATTACGAATCCGCATTTTCCCCAGCATCTCCAGAGATCGCTGGAGGATATCCTCCTTGCTCCAGTTATTGTGGGCCGCAAAGGTTTCGGCAATCTGGGCTCCGATCCGGTAGAGGGGGTCAAAACAGGTCATCGGGTTTTGGAGAATGATGCCTACCTGGCCGCCCCTCAGACGGCGCAGCTCTTCATCACTTTTCCCCAGCAGTTCTTCTCCCTGGAATTTGGCGCTTCCAAGCACGTGGAATCCATGATCCAAAAGGCCCATCGCCGCTTTCATAGACATGGATTTTCCACTTCCGGACTCCCCAAGGATTCCAAGACACTCTCCAGGATATACCGAGAAGGAAACTCCCTTCACCAACTCCACCCCCTGATGCCGACGTGCGCAGAGCAGGACATGGAGATCTTGTAATTCCAGAACCGGGGTCATTTCTCCACCTCCTTGGGGTCCAGCACGTCCCGCAGGGCGTCACCCATCAGATTAAAGCAGCACACCAGAACCACGATAGCAATACCAGGCGCGATCATCTGGGTGGGATTACTGGTGAGTACATCCTTCGCCTCGTTGAGCATGGCTCCCCATTCCGGGGTGGGGGCCTGCACGCCGAGTCCCAGGAAGGACAGGGTAGAGATATTGATAATGGCCCAGCCCACATCCAGAGAAGCCAGCACCGCAAGATCAGAGGTGATGGATGGCAAAAGGTGGCGGAACAGGATGAACCGCTCCGGCATCCCCACGCACCGGGAGAACTGGACAAAGTTCCGGTCCCGGTACTGCATAACGCCGGTTCGGATCATACGGGCATACCAGGCCCATTTGATGAACACATTGGCAATGATGACATTTTGGACATTGATCCCCAGAAGGCCCACCACGGCGAACACCATGATCTGACTGGGGAAGGAGAGCATCACGTCCACCACCCGCATGATGATTTCTTCCACCACGCCCCGGAAGTAGCCGGCCATAACGCCCAGCAGCGCGCCCAGCGCGATGGTCCCCAGCATGGTCAGAAGGGCAAGTCCCAGTGTTGGACGGATACCATAAATCAGGCGGGAGAGCACACACCGCCCCAGGTGATCAGTCCCCAGCGGATATTCCAGGCTGTACGGCGCGAATTTGTCGAGGATGTCCGTAACATAGGGATCGTGCGGCGCCAGGAGCGGGGCAAGAATGCCGATCAGCGCGATCAGGAGGACAAAAGCCACCGTTACCACAGCGGCACGGTTGTGCAGAAAGCGTTTTCCCATAGCTCAGCTCTCCTTTCTCAGCCTGGGATCGGATACAGTCTGAAGGATGTCGAACACTAGATTAAATACCACGAACAATACACCGATGAACAGCACATAAGTCTGGATGACCGGCAAATCACGATTAAAGATAGAACTGATGCACAGCGTTCCCAGCCCCGGCCAGGAAAACACGTTTTCCACCACGATGGTGCCGGCAATCATCTGAGGGATGCTCATGCCCATGGCGACAATGCAGGTGTGCATGGAATTTTTCAGGATATGCTTGACCAGGATAGACCGCTGAGGCAATCCCCGGACATTGGCATAGAGTACATAATCCTGCTTCATATTCTCCAGCATATTGTTGCGGATGAGCCGGATATAGGTAGAGATGTAGCTGAGCGCCACGGTAAAGGCGGGCAGTATCATATGTTGCCAAGTACCGTTTCCGTTGGTCGGTAGAAGCCCCATTTTGACACTGATCCCCCACATCAGGAGTAACCCGACCCAATAGGCAGGCATGGCGGTGGAGATGAAGACCAAACCCCGCATAATCTTATCGAACCAGCCGTCCTTATACACAGCGCAGAGGAAGCCGATAGGGATGCTCAGCACCAGCACGATCACAAACGAGGCCGCCGCCAACTGCAGTGTGGCTGGCAGGCAGCGGGCCAGTTCTCCGGCTACTGTGCGGGCGGGATTGACATAACTGATACCGAAATCTCCCTGAAGACAGCCCAGGACCCAGTCAAAATACCGCACCAGAAACGGTTTGTTCAGGCCCAGCGCCTCCTCCATCTCCGCAATCGCCTCCTCTGTGATAATGGGCGTCTGCTGAATTCGGAGGACGACCTCCGCCGGATTTGAGGGGATCATATTGATGAATACAAAACAGACAAAGGAAATCGCCAGCAGCAGGGGGATTGCCATCAGCAGCCGGCGGATCACATAGCGCTTCATAGATGCCCCTTTCTTTTTTACATATTTGCAAAATTGTGATTTTCTTCTGTGGAAGCCTCGCAAACGTGTTTCTTGTGTGCTTCACGCCTGGGGAAAGCGTGAGCAAATCCCGCGAGCGAAAGCAATTCAGCATAAGGGCCGCTTCAAAAGAAGCGGCCCCGATGCCATCGACGATTACTCGAAGTACATGCTTGCGAAATCCACATCATACTGGTCGGTGCCGAAGTGGACCCCCTTCAGTTCCGAGGTATAAAGGGCCTTGTTGGTTTCATAGGTCAAGGGGATGTAGACGGCGTCCTCATGGAGCCGGGTCAGAACAAAGTCATATAGTTCCTGACGCTCTGTCTCATCGGTGGAGGTGAGGATATCCGTGATGGCCTGATCGATCTCCGCCTTGTCCTCCAGTCCCTGCTGTGCAGCGTAGTCGCCATACACCGGGGCCCGCATAGCAGCCAGAGAGGACTGGGGATCATAAGGCATACCCCAGCAGATGTTGAACACCATATCGAAATTACCGGCTTTCATGTTATCACGATAAGACTGTTCTTCCTCGCCGTGGATGTTCAGGGAGATGCCCAATTTCAGATACTCGCTCTGAAGATACTCGGAAATGGTCTTCTCAGTAACGCTGTCGCTGTTGTAGAGGAGGTCCAGTTCCAGTTTCTGTCCATTCTTGGCGCGGACCCCGTCGCTTCCCATAACCCAGCCGGCCTCGTCCAGAAGGCGGGCCGCCTCATCGGTGTCGTAAGCATAAGGCTCCAAATCCACGTCACAGTAGGGGACGGTTGGGGAATAAAGGGTATCCGCTGCCGGCTCCAGGCCGTAGAAAATGCCCTCGGAGATGGCCTGCCGGTTTGTGGCGTGCTGGAGCGCCTTTCGCACCGCCACGTCTCCCAAAATATCGTGGGTGGTGTTCAGCACAATATGCCGGGTGGAGGTGGGGTCAGACAGGCTTACGGTGAACCGGTCACTGTCCACATACTGGCTGATGGCATCAGCGTCCAGCATGTTCTTGCCGAAAATCAGGTCGATCTCCTCATTCTCCAGGGCCATAATGCGTGTCTGGTTGTCGGGGATGACCTTGACAGTGATCTTCTGAATTGCGGGCGCCTCACCCCAATAATTCTCATTGCGCTCAAAAACAGCATACTCATCGGTAACAAAGTCTGTGAGCACATAAGGACCTGTCCCGATATAGCCGTTGACGCCGTTCATCGTGCTGCCGTCGATCATGCAGTTAGGGGAAATCATTGCGAACGGGCGGATGCAAGCCAGCTCGGTGAGCATGGGGTAGTACGGCTCGCTCATCTCAATGACAAAAGTATCGCTGTCCGGCGCCGAAACGCTCACCAGCAGGTTCATCATCTCCAGCCAGGTGTGCCGCTCCCGGTTTTCCAGAATCGCGTTGAAGTTGGCCAGAATGGCGTTGGCGTCGCAGGGTGTTCCGTCGGAGAAGGTTACGCCGTCCCGGATATTGAAGGTATAGATCCGGCCATCATCGCTGATGGTCCAGTCCTCTGCCAGACAACCCACATAACCATCTTCCGTATTGCTCACCAGTGTATCGTAAAGGATACTCTGGGCGTACATCTCACCGGCGTACAGGTGGGGGTTCAGGTCCCGGATATCCCGATAGTTGACAAATATCAGCTCGTCCCGCGTAGCGGTTTCACTCTCTGCGTCGGACGGGCTTCCGCTTGGATCTGCTTCGCCCCCTTGCCCGCAGCCGGCGAGCGCCGTCAGCAACAGAGCGCTGCTCAACAGCACAGAAAAAATTCTTCTTTTCATAAATGCCTCCAGTCTTAAATATTGTAGTCTTGTACTACGGTCTGTAATTTTACAGCAGTTAGTCAAGACTTACCAGAGGCCAGTTTTTCATGGAATTCCATAACTATTTGTTATGCCCTTACAGCATTTCCCTGAACCGCTCTATCAGCCAGGAGGCCTGCGGCGAGAGCGGGCGCTCTGGGTCCAGCACATAGCCGATTTGGAGAAACGGCTCGCATCCGTTGATGGACAACGGTTTGATATCATATTGTTCATAGGGGCGGTGCATAAAATTCAGGCCTAGACTGCAAACATCCGTGTGGAGCAGAAAATTGATGATCGAGTGGTCACTGTCGCTGTATATCACGTGCTTCATAACGCTTTGGTCAATGACTCCCATGCTCACCGTTTCAAGATGATGTTCCATGGAAAAGAAATCCCGTACTCCCCGCATGAATTTCAGATTTGGCAGTTCTGAAAAGTCCACACTCTCCGCATGATACAGTGGGTGCTGAGGTCCTACATAGACGCAGATGCTCTTTTCACTCTGAGGAACAAATTCCAATTTCTTGTGGAAAAGAATGTGTTGGAATGTAGGAGTCTGCTTTTGCGCCACATATACGATCCCGACTTCGGAGATCCCCTGGTGGACATGGTTGGTGATCTCCTCCACGGTGCCCTCATGGTGCTCAATATGGATTCGAGGTCCCCAGGTTTTGTAGAAGTCTACCAACAGGCGTGACACCATGTTGCTAGGATATGTGGACAGCCGCAGACCGTCCTGCTCATCCGGCACGGCTAAAGAGGAGATCGTAGCCGTTGCCCTCAGAATCAGCTTCGCATACTCCAGTACGGTCTTCCCATAAACCGTAGGCTGTACGCCCTTCCCGCTCCGGACCAGAAGGGGCCGTCCCAGTTCATGCTCCAATGTACGGATGGTTTTGCTGACGTTTGGCTGCGTGGTATACATGCAAGCCGCAGCTTGTGAAATGCTTCCGCGTTCGCAGGCGGTCACAAAGCTCTCCAGTTGTTTCATTTCCATTGCGCGTTCCTCCATGCCATCAGTTTGCGTATGCTAACCACAATATACTATATCAGGCGCTTACGGACAAGTAATATATTCTCATTCAGGATGATATAAACTTGAAAATAGCCGAAATATCAGGTACAGTTTATTTTGGTGAATTATAGGCTGGGTTCCTCCTGAATGGCTGATTGTCAATATGTCCAAGCAGCAGACCTGGCAGGTGGTAAGCGGCCCGCCCGGCGCCCCCCGCGCCGGCATCATGCCGGCGGCCTCTGGCCTTTCTGCAACCTTCCAGAACGACGCCTAAAAAACCGGTTATTCCAGCCGCCAGCCCTCGGCCTGCTCCCGGACCTGAACAAACCGGCGGTAGAGGCCGTCCTGAGCCATCAGCGCATCGTGAGTCCCCTGCTGAACGATCCGTCCCTGGTCCACCACCACGATCTGATCCGCGTCCCGGACGGTGGAGAGCCGGTGGGCGATGGAAATGAGCGTTTTGCCCGCCGTCAGCTCCCGGATGGCGGCCAAAAGCAGATGCTCGTTCTCCGGGTCCACACTGGAAGTCGCCTCATCCAGAATCACGATGGGGGCGTCCTTCAGAATGGCGCGGGCAATGGAGACCCGCTGCTTCTCGCCGCCGGAGAGGGTGGAGCCGCCCTCTCCCACCATCGTATGATAGCCGTCGGGCAGCGCCATGATGAAGTCGTGGCATTGGGCGCGCCTGGCCGCCTCCACCACCTGCTCGTGAGTGGCGTTGGGATTGCCGAATTTGATGTTGTTCTCAATGGAGTCGTGGAAGAGATACACATTTTGGAAGACCATGGAGAGGTTTTTCAGCAGGCTGTCGGCGGTGCAGTCCTTCACATCCGTGCCGCCCACGCAGACACTTCCCTCCTGCACATCCCAAAAACGGGCGATCAGGCTGCATAAGGTGGTCTTTCCAGAGCCGGACGGTCCCACCACGGCGCAGGTAGTCCCCTGGGGGATTTTGAGAGAAACATGGTCGATGACCTTCCGGCCTCCTCCATAGGAGAAGGATACATCCTTCAGCTCGATGTCGAAGCGGCCGGGAGCGAGGGCCTTGTCCGTCCGGTCCAGGGAGGGGATGTTGGTCACCGCCTCCAGCCGGTCCAGCTCGGTGGCGATCTTCTTGTCCAGGAAGGAGCCGTCCCCCATGACCTCCATCTCGGAGTAGAGGATAAAGGACGCCACCAGGAACAAAAAGCAGTAGGTCAGGGAGATGGCCCCCTGCAGGTAGAGGAAGGTGGACAGGAACATGAGGGCGCAGCCGGTGAGCTTGAACACCAGAATATAGAGCCGCAGGGCGGGCAGGGCTGCCTTCTCCTGATCCAGCGCCGCCTTCTGCCGCCGGTGGAAGGACTGGTACACCGCGCCGTCCTGCCCCACCGTCTGGGAGAAGGAGCGCAGCACCGCGATGCCCCGGATGTACTCCAGCGACTGGGTGACCAGCTCCTCCTGCGCCTCCTGCACCTTTGGGGTGTGCTCCGCCGCGGCTTTCTGCACCATTCCCAGCACATAGAGGCCCACCAGCAGGCCCGCCAGGGACAGCAGGGAGAACCAGGGGCTGAAAAACATCATCATTACAATGATGATGACCGACATGGACACGCCGCCGGTGATGTCCGTGATAAACAGCATGGAATACTGCTCCAGCTCCACCACCGTGGAGGTAAGGGTGGTCTGGATGGTGCCCAGGCGCTGGTCGGAGAAGTAACCCATAGGGGCGCTTTTCATCTTCTCGCCGATAGCCAGCCGGTAGTCCCGGAAGATGTCGAAGCCCTTGGCGCTCATGGAGATGTCCTCCAGCCACTGGAACAGGAAGCGGCCGAACACGCTGGCGATCAGGATGCCGAGGCCCTGTCCGATCACCTCGGCGGTGAGGCTGTCCAGATGGGAGATCACCACATAGACCGCCATGAGCATCATGGCCATGGAAAAGGTTTTCAGGATGTTGCAGACAATGCCCGCATAGATGTATTTTTTCTGGTCTCCGGCAATATCCAGAATCCGTTTGATGGTATGGAACATTCAGTTGGCCTCCTTTCCGGCAAAAGCTGCCGTGCTTTGATACTGCTCCCACATGGTCCGGTACAGGGGGCAGGTGTTAAGCAGCTCCTCCTGCCGGCCGCAGGCGGCAAGCCGCCCCTGGTCGATCACCAGAATTTGATCCGCGTTCTGGATGGTGTTCAGCCGGTGGGCCACCACGATCAGGGTCTTGCCCCGCACCAGGCGGGAGATGGCCTGTTGGATCTGCGCCTCGCTCTCGGGGTCAGCGAAGGCGGTTGCCTCGTCCAGGATGATGACGGACGCCTTTTTGAGCATGGCCCGGGCGATGGTAATGCGCTGGCGCTCTCCGCCGGAGAGCCGGTCCCCGGCGTCTCCGGCCAGGGTATCGTACCCCTGCTCCAGATTCATGATAAAGTCATGGCAGTTGGCGGCCCTGGCCGCAGCTTCCACCTCCGCGTCGGTGGCACTGGGATCACCCATGCGGATATTCTCCCGGATGGACCTGTCAAAGAGGAAGTTGTCCTGGGCCACATAGCTGATCTCCCCCATGAGCTGGTCAAAGGGAATATTTTGGATGTCCTGCCCGCCGAAGGAGACCGTCCCGCCTGTGGCGTCCCAGAAGCCGGCCATCAGCTTGGCAATGGTGGATTTTCCGGAGCCGGAGGGCCCCACAATGGCGGTGATCTGCCCGGTGCGGGCGGTAAAGTTCACATCGTGGAGGACCTCCTTCTTCCCATCATAGGAGAAGCACACCCGGTCAAAACGGAAGGAACGCTCTCCCAGCTTCACCGGCTTTTCAGGCCGGCGCTGCTCCGGCGTGGCGAGAAAGTCCTGAATGGGGTCCAGGTTGGGAGCCATGTAGGAAAGCTGCCCCAGGGCAAAGCCGAATTTGATGAGCCCGGCCATAAAGCCGAAGGGGATGATGATGCAGGCCAGGAACAGGGGCAGCTCCAGCGTGCCCTGCATATAGAGCCACGCTCCCACGGGCAGCGTGCCCAGTAAAGTGGAGGGGAGCACCGCCTTGAAGCCCGCCATCCAGAACCAGCTCTGCCGCCACCAGGCCAGGGTGCTGTCGTGGAAAAAGTTTACCGACCGGGAGAACTCCCCGAAGCTCTTGCTCCCCTGCCCGAACGCCTTGATGACCTGGATGCCGCCCACATACTCCACCAGGGCGGCATTTATCTCGTTGCCCGAGCGCAGGTAGACGGCCATCTTCTCCTTGTACCCCCGCATCATGCACACGGCGAACACCAGGCTCAGGGGGACGGTAATGAAGGCGGCCAGCCCCATCCGCCAGTCCAGAACGAACACCAGGATGATGCTGAAAACCGGCCCGGCCAGGTTGGAGGGCAGCTCCGGCACCATGTGGGCGATGATGTCCTCCAGCCGCCCCACATTGTCCACCATCAAAGTCTTGAAGGTGCCGGAGGGGGTCTCCAGCATGACGCCCATGGGGACCTTCGCCATTTTATCCGCCAGAGCGCACCGGATGTTCTTCAGGATGGTGAAGGAAACTGTATGGCTGCGCATGGAGGACAGGCCGGTAAGCCACGCCCGCAGGCACATGCACACCGCCGCCGTCACCGCCATGACCGCCGCCCGTTCCACCGTGGCAGTGCCCTCATACAGCTCCTTCGCCAGCAGGGTCACCACAAAATAGGGGGCCATGCCGAACATCTCTCCGATAAAGGCCAGGATCACCGAGCCAGTCATTTTTCCCCTGGCCTCTCCAGAGAAGGAAAAGAGGACTTTCAGGGGATTTTCCCGTTTTGTTTTCATTCTGCACTTCCTTTCCGCCGTATTCCGATACGGCTCATGCTTTTCTGATATGGATTCGGGCCTGACCGCGTTTCCAAAGCGGGCTCCCAAGCCATGCGCCGATGGCGGCTCCCACGATGATGGCCGCCAGCATCAGGACCAGCATCCCCGGCGTGGCAAGCCCCTCCACCGCCGCGGCATAGGCTGGGGACATCTCTTCCGCGGCGCTGGCTGCCGTCCGGGCCGGGTCGATCCAAATGTAGAGTGGACTCCCGCTGGAGCTGAAGGCCAGCGGGGGAAAGCTCCAGCGGGCGGCCCGCAGGCTCTCATACCCGCCCAGCCGCCGCACCAGCTCCGCCAGCACCGCTCCGGCCGCCAGCGTCACCGCCATCCAGCCGGACAGCTCACCCGCCGCCAGGAACAGCAGAAGCACCACTAAGTTCATGAGTACCGGTACCCCAAACCGGGGCGTTCGGGCCGCCAGATACAGATACAGCCACCCCGATGCGGCGGCGGTGATGGCCGGGAGAAAGACCCAGAACAAGGGGGAAAATGACCCACACATCATCACCAGCACCGTGATCAGGAAATAGAGCAGGGACCCGCCGAGCACGGCAGCAAGGCTCCTGGCCGTCCATACACGCTTCATTTACATACGCACCTCCTGTTGTGGATTTTAGTTAGTTTTCGCTAACTCAAATGTAGAAAAAAGGGGCTGTTCAAAGCCCCAGGATGGCCCGCCAGCCGGGAATGAAGAACTGGTGCATCGTATCCAGGTAGTGCAGGGCCTCCTCCTTGGTGAAGTCATGGACTACCACTTCAAAGAGGGCGTTGGTATAGGCGGTCATAAGCAGATGGAGTTCTTTGGGGTCCACTTCTTTTACCGGGACGCCATGCTTCTTCGCTTCCTCCATGTAGGCCAGCGTCTCCTGCTGCTCCATAACCACAATATCGTGGAGAAACCAGGCGTACTTGGTCCCGGCAGAACAGCAAAGCAGCAGCTTGAACTCGTTGAAATGGGAATAGATCTGTTCCACCACCAGGCCCAAATCATTGCCTGAATCCCACATGGCATCCAGGTCGCCCTGCTCCAGAAAGTCATAGTCCACCTGCCGCGTCCGCTCACACCACTTCTGAAGTTCAGAGAGTACCGGCTCCACCAGGGCGGCGAACATGGCCTCCTTGTCTACAAAGTGGCGGTACAGTCCGGCGGCGGTGATGCCCGCCTCCTCCGCGATCTCCCGCATGGTGGCCTTTTCAAAGCCTTTTTCCAGAAAGATCTTCATGGCGGCCGGTATGATCCGTTCGTGGGTTTCCGTCTTGTCCTTCGGCATACTTGCCTCCTTTCTTTGTTATCGTTGTTCGCTAACGATGTTTACAATATAGCACGCAGTGTTCAGCCTGTCAAGCGTCTTGTTCTCATCGCCATACACAGACAGATAGACCCGATGAAAAAAACCGCAGGCACCCATTTAGGGCAACTGCGGTTTTTAAGAAGAAATACTATTACAGCAATCCATCATCAATCAGAAGGACCTGTTTCCACATCAAATTTCCCCCTCGTCCTCTATTGACCTTGCATTTGAAGGTCTCCTCTGATACAGGTTGGCCAATTTCTGAAAACTGTCCTCGCTGATCACATGCTCTATTCGGCAAGCTTCCTGTTCCGCTATTTCTGGCTCCACGCCAGCCTCCATCAGCAGATGGGTGAAGAAGCAGTGCTTTTCATAGGTCTGCTCTGCTACCTCTCGGCCTATATCGGTCAAGCGGAGAAAGAGGTCCTCATCCATAGTGAGAAAACCGCCCTTTTTCAAGGTAACTACCGCATGGCATACGCTGGGTTTGGAGACTCCCATATGCCGGGCCACATCCACAGAGCGCACCATACCTTTTTCTTTTTGGAGCACCAATACAGCCTCCAAATAGTCCTCTCCAGACGCTGTGGCAGATCTTTTTTTCTCCATGTAGTCCTCCTTGAAAATGCTATGCAAGCGTAACGACATCATCGCAGCAACGGTGCATCAGTTCCCTGTCATGGGTAATCACAAGAATTGTTTTTCCGGCTTCCGCTTCTGTACGGAACACATCTGCGACAATCCCCATATTGCCGCCATCAAGCCCGCTGGTTGGCTCATCGAAGATAAGAATACCACGATCCGACAAAATGCCGCAGGCGATGGAGAGCCGCTGTTTCTGCCCGCCGGAAAGAGCGGCTGGGTGTGTGTCCTTGTACGCATACAAGCCCAGCTTTTTCAGCAATGTTCTGGCCCGCTCCAGCCGTTCCGGAGCGTAGTCTGAATAAAGCAGCAGTTCTTCCGTGACGCTGTTTGTAAAAAATTGCGTGCCCGTATCGTTGGAGTTGTACCATACGGCTCTGCGGCGCTTTCCTGCCGCAAGGCGTTTCCCCTCGATTTGGATTTCTCCAGAGCTCTGTTTCCAAAGTCCCGTCAGCACCATGGCCAAGCTGGTCTTCCCTGCGCCATTTTTCCCATTCAAAGCAGTGATTTGTCCGCTGTACAGTGAAAAATTCAGCTCTGAAAAAATCCAGTTTTTCTTCCGCCTGCAGGACAGGCGGAGCGCCGAGAGCATAGGATTCTGCTCCGGTTTTACAGGTACAGGCGGTGTCCACTTTCCTTCGGTGATCTCCCGCAACCCATAGGTTTGGCGTTCTTCCCAGGTAAGCGCCTGCATCTGCGCCGCAGTCTTTTCCCACTGGATCGCACCATCGGAAATGTAGATATATCGGTCGGTAATCCCCTGAAGCCAAGCCAGACGATGTTCAGCAATCACGAGCGTATTGCCCTCCGTCTTCAACTTCCTCAGGATTTCCGCAAGCTGTGTAGTCCCCTCATTGTCTAAATTCGCCGTGGGCTCGTCGCAGACATAAACGCGAGGCCGCAAGGCGTAAACAGACGCAATCGCCGTCCGCTGCTTCTCCCCGCTGGACAGAACGTCCAGTGGCCGCTCCCGCAGCCGTTCCAGTCCAAGCGCAACAATGGCTTCATCGGTGCGCCGCCGTATTTCTTCCGTGGACATACCGCAGTTCTCGCAGGCAAAGGCAACCTCTCCCGCCAGTTCTGAGGAGAAAAACTGGCTTTTCGGGTCCTGAAACACGCTTCCTATTTCCTGCCCTATGCGCCAGCTTGGCATTGTGGTGAGCTCTGTTTCATCAAGCCGGAGGCTTCCGGTCAGCTTCCCCGGATAATAGGCGGGAGCAAGGCCGTTGATCAGTCTGGTCAGCGTTGTCTTTCCTCCACCGGAGGGACCGGTCAATACAACACATTCCCCGTCGCGGATGGTGAGGTCTATATTCCTTACCCCCTCCTCGCAGCCCGCATATTGAAAGGTCACATTCCCCAGACTTATCATATGCGAACACCCCCTACAGCGAGAAACACGGTGGTTGCGGCCGTCCAAACGCCAGACCAAATATAGTCGGGCGCTCCGAGTCTTTTCCCATAATAACTGCCCCGCTTGCCCGGATACTCCGCGCCCCTGGCCACGGCAGAAACCGCCAACTGGTCGGCAATCTGCAGGCATCGCAAAAGTAGGGGGACAAGCACATACTCACAGGATACCGCCGGATGGCGTACAAGCTGCGCCGGAGCCGTCAGCCCACGGTTGCGCATGGAGCGCCCCACGCTTTTTACTTCACTCCTCATGGTAGGAAAAAAACGGAATACGACTAAGAGTCCAAGGATCACAGGCGTGGGCATATGAATGCGGGAGAAAAACGCCGCGAGCTCACCGGGGGGCGTGGTAATGAGATCCCAGGCCGCAAGGAAAACCGGAGACAGGTTCCAGAGCATCAGCACATAGAATTCCGAGAAGATCGCCATATGGAATCCGTGGAAACGAATTAGATACAAGAGAACTGCCAACAGGAGATAAAACACCCCAAAAGAACGCAGAAGCCGCCAATTTCGCTGAAACCCCAGGTATGTAAAACCGAGCAGGGTCAAGGTACAGGTCAGTACAGCGTTGGAGGTCAGAGATACTCCAACAGTCACACAGAGTAGCGCCCATAATTTCGTCAGGACGGCAAGGTGGCTGCGCCGCATCAGAGTACGCCCGCCTTTTTGAAGTGCTTCTGAATCAATTTGCCGCCAATCATACTGCCGAGGAAGCCGCAGATAACCGTGAAGAGAATGATCGCCGCAAGCCATCCCGCTGAGGTGTAATAGCGGACAAAGGAATCAATGTAACTTTGCTCCATGCCGCTGGAGAGGGCGAAGGCTTCATAAGTGTCCCAGAAGAACCAGATGGGCAGAAGATTGACTCCATTGTACAGAAGGCTTGAGATCGTCCATGCAGCCGTCATTTTCCCCTTCGACTCCCAGCCGTTTTTCCAAAGGATCGCCTCGCAGATGAGGCCGACGACGATGTAATAGGGCAGCAGATACCAGTTGCCCATGATTAGGAATACGCAGCCTAGGATCGTCATGTAGATCAAGGAAACAAAACGCTTATGGATCCGGCTGACCATCAGGAAATAAACCGGTGCGCAGAGCAGCATTGTGAAGCCCACCGACAGTACCATGCTGACGAAATCATTTACCATGCAGACCATGTTGACGACCATCTGGATGACAATGAGCAGTACGGTCAGCAGCACCGTTGTGATTACATCCTTGACCGTCCATTTATTTGCCTGTTTCATTTTGAAGGCCCTCCTTTTTCTCGTTATAAAAGCAGAAATTGCATACCTTATCTCCTCCGCCGATGGTCTGGTCCCTGCCCCATCGAACACCGGGGATGTTCCCATACATTACATCATCACTTTCGCAGAAAATGGGTGCCAGCTCCGGCACACTGTATCGGCGAAACACATCGACATACAGGCAGGAGCGGCAGTCCCATTCGATTGCATACGCATCATTCCGTTTCCACTCAAATACCCATCCTTTCGGGCCAAAGCTGTGTTTCGTGGAAATAGAGCACATGATACGGAAAATTGAGAAAAAGAAAGGCAGTCTTCCCATCCCCTGAAAAATATTTGCCATGGGTTTGGCAGTTTTCAATACCGCAGCACGAATTGCCATGAGGGAGGCAGATTGGGTATATCCATATTCTTGCAGACAGCGGTGGAATGCAACGGCCGGAAGAATGGAAGTCCTGAGATGCCCGGCCAGCATTGGATCAGACAGATCGTTTTCTCCTAACAGCCTCCCATACTCTATAGCAATCGCCCTCCTCAGTTCTGGAGAAGGAAGCATCGCATACGCTGAGGCCAGTTTGCTTTTCTTCAGCAACTTTTCTATACTTTTGTCATCCATACAGTTTCCTCCATCCGCCAGCCAAATGCCTAATCCGTATTTTTTGTATGCTCTGCTGGTCGCTTTGTCCCTGCATCAGAACTGTGATTGGGTTCGTATTTCGGCTGCGGGAGATAATATGGGTATTCATAACAACTCCTCTTCAGAGGTTAGTTATCGCTAACTTTTCTGTAAAAAGTTAAGGCTCATTTGAGCCTTAACAGGCCGCTCCAGCCACAGTTAAAAAAGACTGCCAGTTCATTGACATACCCTATTGCCTGTTCCCGGCTCATGTCGTGGACGACTGTTTCAAAAACAGCCGTAAAATAGGCACTGGTAATCATGTGATGCAGATCGTGATTGACTACGCCTTCTACCTTGCCGAGCTGCCGGAGCTGCTGATAATACTTTTCCGTCTGGGAAACTTCAAGTTCCACAAGTTCATGTACATAGTTGCTGTATCGAGTCCCTTCAGAACAGCATATCACCAGTTTGAATGCATCGAAATTGTCATAAATGTAATTGATAAAATAATTCAGATAATCGGTCGACAGTTCCTGGCTCTGCGCTGTTTTTTCCTCTGTAATCAGATCATAATGCGCCCGCTGGGCCGCCTTGAACTGTTCCATCAGCGTATCTGCGGCCTCGGACACCAACGCATCAAAGAGAGCCGCCTTGTCTGGATAGTAGCCGTAAAATGCACCTTGGGTAAAACCGGCCGCCTTGACAATTCCACGAAGAGAGGCATCTTTGAAGCCTTTCGCTAAAAATTCTTCTTTTCCTACTTCAAGGATTTTGCGTTGTGTTTCTGTGTACTTAGTCATATTGAAACCAACTCTTTTCAATATATCGCCGCTATATATCATTGATATATTATCATAAAGTATGTAGTTTGTCAATGCGGCTCTGTAGATGCTTTTGGCTATGGCGGCTCGTCTTACCAAGTAAAGCCATATGTCCTTCACTTAATAAAATTGCCCTGCCTTGGCAGGACAATTTTATTTCTACAGATATTTTTATTCTTATAGCCGCCAGATGCCAGCCCGGCTCTGTTCCGCCCAGAGATTCGCATAAATGCCGCCCCGGGCCAGAAGCTGTTCATGAGTTCCCGACTCGGCCACCCAGCCGTCCTCCAGCACAATGATGTTGTCCGCGCTCATAATGGACTGAAGCCGGTGGGCAATGACGATGACCGTCTTTTCCGCTACCAGAGCGGAGATCGCCTGCTGGATCAATACCTCATTCTCAGGGTCGAGGGATGCGGTTGCCTCGTCCAGCAGGACGATGGGCGCATCCTTCAAAAGCGCCCTTGCAATCGAAATGCGTTGCTTCTCACCGCCGGAGAGTGTAGAGCCGCCCTCTCCCACGATGGTTTGGTAGCCATCGGGCAAAGCCATGATGAAGTCGTGGCAGGCCGCCGCTTTCGCCGCTTCCATGATCTCCTCCATGGTGGCATCCGGCTTTCCCATACGGATGTTGGCCTCTATTGAATCGTGAAAGAGGTAGACATCCTGAAAGACCACGCTGATCCGTCCCAGTATCTCGTCCGTTCTCATATCCCGCACATCCACGCCGCCCAGCCGCACAGCGCCCCCGGTCACATCCCAGAATCGGGCGGCCAGCCGGGTGACAGTGGACTTGCCGGAGCCGGAGGGCCCCACCAGGGCAGTAACGCTCCGGGCCGGGAACTGGAGGGGAATGTCATGGAGCACTTCTTTTTCCCCGTAGGCAAATGAGACATGCTCGAAGGTAATATCCGTCCCCTGTGGGGTCTGGCTGACCTCCGGCTCCGGCAGAGGCCTCTCCTGGAACAGCGCCTGGATGCGCTCCCCGCTGCGGCGGGTGCGGGAGAAGTCCGCAATAAAGGTAAACAGGGTCAGCACCGGCTCGTAGATAGTGAGTGTCAGGATCAAAAACGCCAGATAATAGAAGGGCTCCAACTCCCCGCGGGTCAGCAGAAACGCCCCCGTCAGCATCACGAGGCCGATACCGCAACTGAGGACAAACCGACCCAGCATACTCACCGGAGCCGCCGCCCCTGTCTCCATGTGGATGGCTGCGCTGCGCTCCCGCTCAAAGGAACGCTTCAGGCTCTGGAACTGGGCGCCCGCCATATGGAAGGCCCGCAGGGTCTGGATGCCGCTGACATATTCCAGGATTCCGGACGCCACTTCCCGCTGGGCATTTTGCAGATCCGCGCTGATTCGTCCCATCCGGCGCAGGCTCAGGAACGCGAACGGGAGCGCCAGCGGGATGACCAGAAAGACGGCCAGCGTCATCCGCCAGTCAAACGCCGCCAACAGCACAGCGGCCAGAACGAAGCGGATCAGGATGACCGCCACCTGGGGGAGCATCTGCTGGGACAGGTCTCCCACCGTCTGATAGTCCCGCAGCAGGACAGTGGACAGGTCTCCTGCGTCACGGGCGGAGTAAAAGCCCATGGAGAGCTGCCGCAGGTGTTCGCCCAGGGTGATCTGAGAGTCCTTGATGATGCCGGCATAGCCGGTGCTGGCGTCGATGTAGGTTTTCAGCCGGATAAAGAAGTAGGCGATCAACTGGGCCAGGAAACCTCCCACCAAAAGCCAGAGGGCGGTTGTCGGAAGAGCCGTCCCCGGCTGGGCCAGGGGGGCCAGCAGATAGTAGACCGCCCCCAGCATCAGGCCGTAGGGAATGGACATCACAATACTGTCAAACAGACACCAGAGCATGAGCCGCAGATATTTATACGGCTGGCCCAGGGTCATCATCTGAAACCATTCTTTGATTTTCATGCCCGTACCACTCCTTTCCCGATACTCCAGCGGTCCCGCCGCTGATTGGCCTCCACCAGCTTTTGATAGGTCGCACAGGAATCCAACAGTTTTTCGTGGGTGCCGGCGCCCACCAGCCGCCCCCGCTCCATGACCAGGAGCTGATCCGCCCGCTCCACGGTTTTCAGCCGGTGTGCAATCATCAGTACGGTCTTGTTCCGCGCCAACTTTGCAAAGGCGGCCTGGATCTTGGCCTCGTTCTCAGCGTCGGCGTAGGCGGTTGCCTCGTCCAGAATGACAATGGGCGCGTCCTTCAGAAAGACCCGGGCGATGGCAAGGCGCTGCTTCTCTCCGCCGGAGAGGTAGGCGTTGTCCCGGCCCACCACAGTCTGATAGCCTTTGGGAAGCGCCTGGATCACCTCGTGGATGCCTGCGTTCTTTGCCGCCTGTTCTACCTCCGCCATGGTGGCTGCGGTGTTGCCCATACGGATATTGTTCTCAATGGTGTCGGTGAACAGCACGGAGTCCTGAAACACATAGGCCACCAGGTCGGCCAGCCGGTCCGGTGGGATGTCCCGGATGTCCACCCCTCCGATTCGGATGCTTCCCGCCTGGGGCTCATAAAAGCGCAGAAGAAGCTGGGCGAGAGTGGACTTCCCGCCGCCGGAGGGGCCGACCAACCCTGTCACCGTTCCTTGGGGGAGACGGAAAGAGACATGATCCACCACCGGGATGCCTTTGGTATAGGCAAACTCCACATTGGAAAATTCCACATCGAAGGCAGTTGGATTTCCGGTTCCCTCCTGATCCGGCTCCGGCTGACGGAGGATGTTGTCCATGCGGCGGACGCCCTCCAGGATGCGGCTGGAGAGGATCACCATCTGCATCATGTTTTCCAGCGGCTCCTTCAATCCGCCGCCCACCAGAAAGAACAGCAGAATGACGGGCAGGAAATCCAGATAGCTGTCTGCCGTGGGGATGAGCAGCAGGGCCGCCGGAAGCAGGAACAAAAGCTGCGCCCCGAAAAAGGCATAATAGGCGCCCATGGGCCTGGCGTTGGCCCGTGCCGTCCGCTCCACCACATCGGTGAAGTGATTCAGGTCGCCCTCGTACCGGCGGAAGGCGCTGAGGGTCCGGTTGAACACCTTCACCACACTCATGCCGTGGATGTACTCTACCACGGTGCCCTGCATCCGCTCCTGGGCATCGTGAAGTTCTGCTTGAAGGGCCGCCTTGTCCGGCTGTCTGAGACAGGAGGACAGCATCCAGAGGGAGATGCAGATGGGCAGCAGCGTCACCAGCGCCAGCCTCCAATCCATGAAAAACAGGTACAGCAGGGTGAACACCGGCGTGGCTATCGCCGCAGCGATTTCGCACAGATGGTGGGCCAGGAACGCTTCAATCTGGTCGGAGTCATCGGAGACAATCTTTTTGATGGCCCCCTGGGTGGTGCCGGTAAAGTAGCCGGAGGAGATACGGGAGAGCTTTTCCATCAGCTGGAGGCGCAGTTCATAAATGATCTCATAGGCCGCCGTATGGGAAATTGCTGAGGAAGCGTAAGCGCAGACGCCATAGACCAGCGCCGCGCCGAAGGTAATGGCACAGAGGGCAAGAATTTTCCCCTGGTCTGCCTCCGCCGGAGCCGTGTAATGGGCCAGCAGCTCCACCACCACGCCGTAGATGGTGAAAAACGGCACAATCCGCGCCGCGGAGGAGAGGACAGACAAAAGGCAGGCCAGCGTCAGCTTGTTTTTCCGCGCACCGGCCAGCTCAAACAGGCGGGCATGGCCCTGTTTTTCTTTTTTCGTTTTTTCTTTCATATGGGTCGCTCCTCGATTAGCAATAACTAACTTCCGCTGAAAAAGAAAGACGCGCTCAGGCGTCCTCCTTGAAAATCAAAGAAAACAACAGTTCGTAGATCCGCTCCAGCGTGCGGTCCAGGGCGTCGGTGTGCAGGGACTCCCGGTTGACCTTAGCCATAGCCATGATTTTGATGAGATTGGCTGCTACATGGAGGTCCACATCCTGCCGCACTCCCTCCATGTGATCCAGCAGGCCGTGCAGGATTTGGGCCTCCCGCTGGTCATAGTCGGCATCATCCGGGGTCACGCATTCCGGTGAGGATGCACGGCGGAGTTTTTCCATATCCTCCACAGTTAGGTACTGGTAGATACTGTTTTGGCTGAACACAATCAGTTTCAGATACTCTTTTCCCTCGGCGGCGGTCATCTTCTCCCGGCCGTTCAGAAGGGTTTCAAAATGCTGCTTCACCCGGTCCCGTTGGTACTCCATGATGCCGGTGACAAATTCCTCCTTGGAGGAAAAGAAGTTGTAAAAGGTGCTCTTGCCCAGCCCGGCGGCTTGGGTGATCTTCTCCACCGAGGCGTGGGTCATGCCATACTGCTTGATAAGCTCGAAGCCCGCGTCCAGCATTTTGACACGCAGCTCCTCCCTATCGGTGATACTGAAAATTTTAGGTGACATTGTGCCCCTCCTTTGCGACTGTTATTTTATATTTGGTCGCAAAACAAGAATAGCAGACATGGATGCAGTTGTCAACAGAATAAAGAATTTTTTTCTGAAAATGGTCTTTATTTTATAAACCTCATGCCTGATATACATAAAAAACCGCAGCCATCTGAGACAGCCGCGGTTTTATAAATCAGCCGTTATTGTAACAACCGGTTATTCCAATTCAGGATCAGGTCTAGGATATATTGAGGATTTCCCATATTGCAGTGGGCTTGGCCGTGGATGGCTGCGCCGGGCACTGCGAACTCCAGTGTGCGAGCGCTTTTCAGCAGGTCAATTTCTTCTTTATAGAGATCAAAGCCAACCATCAGATCTTCTCTGGCGCTAATGAGCAATACATCCTGTGTAATCTGGTCGGCCACAGGCTCAATGGTAAATGCCTTAGCCCTTTGCAAATACTCGTAGACATCCGCCGTCCCGTAGGCATAGTTCGCGTGCTGGATAGACCAGCGGAAGAGTGGATTTTGCTCGGAGAGCCCTGTATAAAGGGCAAGGACCTTCTCACGCTGTTTTTCAGACAGCAACTGTTCCAGTGTTGTACGGATTTCTGCCGGCTTGTCCGCCATCAGCGCTCCATAGATGCTGGGCAGGACGCACCAGGCAACAACTCTCCGGATACGCGGTTCCATAGCAGCCGCCCGCATGGCGAGTTCGCCGCCTAGGGAGACGCCCACAATGGTGACATCCTCCGCACCGTAAAAGTCCAATACCGCGCCCACCGGCTTCTCCCACTCCGGCGTAAAAGTCAAACCGGACTTCCGCAGTGCAGCCCCCTGTCCGGGGCCCTCAAAGGCCAGAATTTCATAGCCACCCCGGGCCAGATAGAGCAGGAGGTCTGTGAATTCCTCCAGAAGCGAGTCGTTGCCGCCGTGGAACAGGATGGTCCCCCGCTTGTCTCCGGAGGGCGTGATCCGCCAGCATGGGAGTGTGCCGCTTTCATAGGGAACCTCATCCCGGTGAATGGGGCCGCCCTGGGGGCTGAAAAGGTGGGCAAAATTGGCATAGATCAGTTCCTGGGCCCGGTCATAGACATCTCGGCTCTCCGGCGTGTCCGGCACCATAAAAAACTCTGCCATACGGAGGTAACCCGCCGCCGCGGCCCAGTCCTTCCGCCGTTCTGCCTGATAGGATAACTCCTTTAACACTCGCTCCCAGGATGCAAAATCTGTGATCTCCTTTCCCCTGGCCGCCACCTCTGCCGGATCTCCGTGGTTCCACAGGACAACCCGATTGAGTTGAAAGTTATAGAGCGGACTGTTATTGAACTGATAACTGCCGCTGAGGAATTCGTTTGACATGAAAATACCCCTTTCTTGGATCAGATGGGGGCATTGTATCACAGCAGGTCCGCAGGGTACTTCTGTCTATCTGCTGTTTTGTGGTCCAGGGTATCGTAGGAGCCCGAAACAATCTCCTTTACATAGGACATGGAGAGCCCCAGCAGATTTTGACTGGTATCTGCCATGTGGGAAGGTGTGGCAAAGCCCGCGGCCATGCAGGCTTCTGTGAGGGTCATCCCCTCCTGCATCCGGTAAAAAGCCCGTTCCAGTTTCAGGTTTGCCAGATAGAGTCGCGGGGAGATCCCGGTCTCCTGGTGAAACAGATGAGTCAGACGGCTGGGTGACAGATGAACAGCTTGAGCCACCTCCTGGATAGTTACCGCCTCCAGTGCCTGAGCCCGTTTCATATAGGCGGCGGCAGCCAGCACTCGGCTGTCCTCCTCTGGCGGCACCAGTTTCTCCAGACCCAGCAGATTCCCGGTACCCTTCGCCGCCCGTACAGCCTCCTCCTCTGTGCGGACATTCTGCCATAAACCGCTGACTGCAGCCGCAGTTTCCTTTCCCAAGGAACGGCAAGACATTCCCTGCAGGAGCACGTACTTGACGAATCGGGCCATGGGGGTCAGTTCATCGATGAAAATCACAAGGAGGTCGGCGTCTGTACGGACTGTATGGACGACATTGGAGGCAATGGCAATGCCTGTGGCCTGCATGTGTTTTCCGTCTATCTCGGTGATGAAAGGCCCATCCAGCCCGATCAAAACATGGGCGGCGAAGTGCCGGTGCGGACGGGGATTTTGATAGGCGGCCCGAATATAATAGCAGTCCTGTATGCAAAAAACAAATGGAGGCATGGTGTCCCTTCTCAGCGCAATAGCCCTATAATTTCTTCGCGGGCCTGACGCCCCTCTGGAAACCACTCCACCATTGCATAGCAGTGGCACATTCCCGGGGCGATGGTCATGGTGTAGGGGACATTCGCCGCTTTGCAGGCATCGGCAAAAGACTCCGCCACTACAGAGAGAACTTCATCCCCACCATAGTAGAAGTGAACCGGCGGCAAGCCGGTAAAATCCCCCTTGGGACCAGAGAGCATATAGACAGGTACCGGCTGTCCCTTTGTCATAATCTTCCGATCCGTCTCCATAAAGGCGGCATCCACCATCACGTCGCGGCTGTTCAACGCCTGCATCTCCGCCCGCTCCTTTTGAGAACTGGGAATACTGCCGGGCGACACCGCGATAACCTGTCGGGGCATCCCCGTCGGCCTGTTCAGCGCATTGAGGTGAAGCGGAAGCCCGACAGCCAGTGCGCCGCCGGAGGAAAAGCCCACCAGCGAGATGTGCTCCGCCCCGTAGCACTCTGCCATCTCCCGGTAGCATTGAAGCACCATCTCATAGGTTTCTGTGATACAGTGGTCTGTACAGAGCGGATAGTATGGGAACCAGCAGTCGGAGCCGCTGCGGACAGCAAAATCCCGCGCTGTCTTAATATCGCCCTGGTCAGGACCGACGATCATCCCACCTCCGAACAAGTACAGGATCGCCTTTTTTGTCCTCTTTTGTCCCAATTGAATGGTAAGGCAGTGATATTGCCCCAGGATCAATCGATCACCGTAGACTGCTTTATGATCTTTTGGCATCTGGAACTGCCGTCTGCGGTTCATCCCGCGCACTTTCTCCAGCAGTTCTTCCTCCGGCAGCGCGAACAGCTTTTTCGTCCCGGCGGCCCGGAGCGCTGCAGAAGCCAGTTTGTATCGAATGCTCATATCAACTTTCTCTCCTTTTATACATTGTCCGACTGGAGCAATTCCGCCATCAATCTGTCCGTGATTGCGGGAGATGCGTGTTCTTCCCCCTCCAGTTTGATGATGCGGGCATGGGGAAGCCTTTTGACGGTCTCCACCATGGCGCCATAAGGCACCTCGGAATCAGCTGTCCCGTGTAGTAATACTACCGGACATCGCACCTCAGATAACTCAAATCCCCAAGGTGCTTCCTGTAGTTTAGCTTCCTGACCGATATTCCGGAGATCGCCGCCCATAGAGTCCCGGAAGTCTCGCCCTTGCAAGGCCGCCTCGGGAAAGAGGGGAAGATAACTGTCATATAAAGCCTGCCCCACCTCTTGCCGTGACATGCCGCGGAACGCATGATAGAGCGCCGCCTCCTGAGCCGGATATTGCGCCAGAATATTTGGGAAGCAGACCGCAGGTATGCCGCTGTTGATATAGACAGTACCGATTCGATCAGGGTAGAGGGCCGCCAGACTATACGCATAAGGTGCGCCGGCGGAGATGCCCACGATGTCAAAGCTCTGGAGACCCAGGTGATCCCAAAATTCAGTCAGCAGCCGGCCCCAGTCGGCTACGCAGTCCATATCGAAGTAGTCGGAGTCTCCATAACCAGGGCGGGCAAGAGCGATTACCCTCATGGGCAGTCCGCAAAGAGACCCCTCCATTCCCTCTGAACATATGCTTCCCACCAAGCCGTGAAGCAAGAGTACCGGCTTGCCCGTTGATGTCCCATATTCCGCATAGGACAGACTTGCATCATTGGGAAGCTGAAAAGAGCCTAAACGCATATCGTTCCTCCATTTCCCTGATTGTAAATTAGCGCTTCTATGTAGTTTGCTATGGCTAACCGAAGTATAACACGCAAACTGTGGAGCGTCAATCACATACCTTTCCTTTTTATCTGCTGTAAATCTCTGCCCGCTCAAAAACGCAATTACCCATCAAAGATAACTGCGTTTTTTGCGGAAGGGTTTCTTGGGTGCATGAGGCAACTCGAACTTACCATATTTTGAGGAAATTTGATTGACAAAGGATCTTTGCCGCATTATCATAAACATATCTTCTGATCACGAAAGGATGTACCTCTTATGGCTGCTCGTACTGTAGAAGAACGCATCGCAATCATCGATGAAAAAATCTCCAAAAAGAAAGCTGATATTAAAGTTCTGGAGGCCCAAAAGCAAAAGTTGCTCCATCCTGTTACCATGAAAACTGTAATGGAAAAAGCAAAAGCCTCCGGCCTCTCTCCAGAGGAGATCGCAGAAAAACTCGGTCTTGAAATGTGATCCGAAAATATTGAACGGCTGACGCCTTCTCCGCGTCAGCCGTTTATGTATATGTAGGTGCCAGATATGTGTCCATATTAGTGTCAAGCCGGTGGATATAAAAATCCAGCAGGGGCTTCCCCTTGCTGGATCTCTTGTTTCAGTCAATGGCTCAGTCCGCTTCGCAGACGGTGTCCCGCTCCCTCTCTTTTGATGGAAAAATAATCACAGCTACTCACAGAGCATTAAAAAGTCCTCTGCGACCATAGCTTGTACAATCTCGTGGAAACGCTGATCCCCCCATTCGTTGGAGAGAACCGGCCGGCCGAGCTTCTCTTGGACATATGCTTCTATCAAATCCATGTCACACATCCGGATGCCGGTATATGCGGAAACGATTACGCGCTCTTTTGTTGTCATAAACGGCTCTCACTCCCCGCTCAGTCACAAATCTCTAATCATTTTTGGGAACTAGTAGCCCCGGATGCTCACTTTGATATTCCAGCACCTGCTCCGTGTAGTCGGCCAGTACCAGCTTCAAATAGTCCTCGTCTGTTTCCCAGGAGTCGTTATTCAAAATGACTTCCAAAGCACCCTTTTCCGCTGCCTCCCGCTCCTCAGCGGTGCAGGATTCCAACGTCTGGCCTTCCAGCCGATCCAACAGCTCTTGTTCATAGGTCTTTCGACAGCCGATCAGAACGTCGTTTACAAAGTGCAGATCAAGCTGGACGCCCCCATACACAAAACTGAGCTGCCGGTCCGTGATCCCGGCGCTGGTCGCGGTGATCCCGTCCACATATCCGGTCTCCGAATTGTATTTGACCACATGGAGCTCTAAATTATCGGGATTGGAGCCGCCCTGCTGTTCTTCCGATTTCGCATCAATCATGGCCTGCTCAATGAGGTCGATATATACGCCGTCGTAAGTCAGGTCTGCGTTCACCACTGTAAATGGTTCGGCTGGATCCGGAGTCAGGTCCGCCACAGCCCTCCAATACACAAATGTTCCGCCAGCCACTACGATAAGCAGAAAAAGCGCCACGGCAAGCAGAAAAAGCGCCACGGCCAACAAGATTTTTTCTTTTTTCATAAAGGTCTCCTTATCCACTTGAAAATTCTAATAGATGGATTATAGCATCGCTGTGCAAAATACGTCCAATAAATTTCCTTCATAAAAGATTCCATTTATGCCATGGGTTCACACCGCCTCTTGACAGGTGTCCGGGAGCCTCTTACATGCACGAGATGCAAGAAAAAATTGCGGTGGACACGTTGAGCAGGAAGAAATCTTGATTTTCTGCCGGTCTTTCTATATAATCGCATCGGTGATTGTCATGTACAGGATGAGCCTGAAATGCTGCCCGAAGTGCAAGAAGGTTTTTATTGCGGAGCCTTATCAGAAGATCTGTGGGGAGTGCAAGGAGCAAAGACGAATAAAGCAATATCTCAGGACGCATAAGCAGCTGGCTCCATTTGAAGATTATACAAAGCCGCTGCTCAAAATCCAATGTATCATCTGCGAAACAGAAACGCCGCTCCGTAAGTCGCGCTGCAGGTTGTACTGCAGGAAATGCGGAGCGCTCATCTATGATCCCGCTATCGATAAGGTTCCGGTTTAGATGTTTCCAGTTTTGTTTTCAGGATGCCAGGGTGAAAGATTGATGGGAGGAGTGCAGGTGTCTGATGGACGGGTTTTTCTCAGAGCAGCCGTGCTACCGTATTGAAATATTGGAATGGATCAATGAAGAGGATATTACCGACGAATGGCGTTATATCTGGAAGCATGACCCGCCTGAGCCGGTCTATGAAGTTATGATGGGCGGCTTTGTTGAGTCCCTAAATCTCGCCTTTGTGTACGAATCAATATATACCAGATCCGAGTATGAACAGATCCGGCAAAGCGGTTTCGATTACCAACCGCTGTTGTGGAGAACCCATATTCTCACGGACTGCCCAGACGATGATGCTAACTATGAAAAGGACGAGAACGCGGGAACTGGAGTTGCGGCCAAGCGGCTATCTAAATTTACGCTTTTTCCACGGTTGTGGAGGTAGCAGTCGGGGCGCTCATGCAGACGGAACCATAACCCAACTCCTGCCAGAGATAGGTACAAAATGAGCCCGAATAAACTGTTGTCCGGGTAAATTGGTTATGAAAAAAGCAGGCATGGAAGATCTCCCCCGTAGTATTTTCCGTGCCTGCCTTTATCATTTATATTTACATTCACATCTGACTCGCCATTTTCAAATATATAGGCTAAGAATCGGTTTCCCGGTCAATAGTAGCGTGTCCCGGGGCTGCCAGCAGAGCGGCAAGTCATCATCAATCAGCAGGATCTGTTTTCGCATGAAACTGCCTCCCATCCCCGGTTGGATCTGTATTTGGGTGGGCCTTCTGGTACAATTCGGCCAACTTCTGAAAACTTTCTGGGCTGATCACATGCTCCATGCGGCAGGCGTCCTGTTCCGCTGTTTTGGGATCGACACCTGCCTCTACCAGTAGGCGTGTGAAGAAGCAGTGCTTCTCATAGGTCTGCTCGGCTACCTCCCGGCCCACATCGGTCAGGCGGAGAAAGAAGTCTCCGTCCATGGTGAGAAATCCGCCCTCTTTCAAGGTAGATACCGCGTGACACACGCTTGGTTTAGATACCCCCATGTGCCGGGCCACATCCACAGAGCGCACCATGCCTTTTTCCTTTTGGAGTACCAGCACGGCCTCCAGATAATCCTCGCCCGACGCATGGAGTTTCATTTTACCGCCTACTTCCTATTCCATATCGTTCAGGAAAAATTCCGGCAGATGTTCTCTACCCTCCGGCTTACAGAGGGAGTAACTTTCCTGAATCTCGCCGTGCTCCATGTGGATAACAAAGTTACAGCACCGCAAAATAAATTCCGGGTCGTGCGTCACCACAACTACTGTTCTCCCATGCTCCGCAACTCTGTTCACCACCTCCGCCACCTGCCTCATATGAAACAGGTCCAGCCCGCTGGTTGGCTCATCAAATACGATCAGCGGCCGTTCCGATGCAATCGCGGAGGCGACGGCCACCCGCTGCTTTTGTCCCCCGGACAGCCCCATGGGATGGCGCTCCCGATATGGGAGCAGGTCCATCTCAGCCAGTACGGCCTCCGCCTTTGCCTGATCTTCTGTACTCATACTCAGGAATAGTTCATCCAGCACGCTTTCTGTGAAAAGCTGGTGGTTTACATCCTGCATCACCATATAACAGAGCTTCAGCCGTTCTCTTCTGGAATAGATCTTATCCTGATTCCGCACAATGCCGCCACACCGCTTTTCCAGCCCGCACAGGCAGCGGGACAGGGTGGATTTTCCCGCTCCGTTATGCCCAATGATTGCGGTTGCACCGCCAAAGGGGAATACAGCCTCGTCAATGTGCAGGGTTTCCGGCTGATGCTTGTATGCAAAGAAAAACTGACGGATGTTCCATTCGGAGTCCCCGCCCCTGTCACAAGGCGCCGCTATGTTCCTTAAAGAGTTTAACTCCAGCGGCCGCAGCCCCATCTGATCCCGCTGCTCTGCGGGCAGGCTTTGGAATTCCTCGGCGGTGTAGTCGCCCCGGATCTCTCCATTTTTCATATAGAGGACACGGTCGGCCAGGTCGCGTAAATAATAGAGCCGGTGTTCTGATATGACAATGGTTTTCCCCTGGGCCTTTAAGAGCATGAGCAGTTTTCGGAAATCCGCAATCGCGTAAGTGTCCAGATTGGAGGACGGTTCATCCAGGACATAAATATCCGGCTCGATTGCTGCCGCTGACCCGCAGGCGATTTTCTGCTTCTCCCCGCCGGAGAGGGAGAAGATGCTTCGCTCAAGCAGAGATTCCAACTTCAGCTGCTCCGCCACCCGGCGGACCCGCTCGCGGACGGCCTTCTCGGGCAATCCGTGATTTTCCGGGCCAAAGGCCAGTTCGCTGGTCGTGTCCACATTGAAAAACTGGGAGCGTGGATTTTGGAATACAGAGCCTACTTTTTGAGAAATCTCAAAGAGCGACAGTTCGCGGGTATCTTTCCCATCCAGATAGACCGAGCCTGTAAAAGTCCCCTCGTGGTAATGGGGGATCAGGCCGTTCAGCAGACGGGTCAAGGTTGTCTTGCCGCAGCCGGAGGCCCCGCAGAGAAGAACAAAGGAGCCGTCCTCAATCGTACAGGTGATATGCTTCAGTGCCCCTTCCGTCAGGCATTTCCCATCCACAGGGCCGCTTGCCGGATAGGAAAACGACACATCTCTGCACTCAATCATGGCATTCACCCCCTTGCAGCCCACACATAGACTTGCGCGGCAAATGCCCCAAGGCAGATCAGGAGCAACACAATATCCTGTGCGCGAAACCCGATTTTACAGATGTTGGTCCGCTTGACCGGTCCGCCCAGGCCGCGGGTCAGTGCCGCCGCACTCAACTCTTCTCCAATCTTGACGGAGCAGATCATCATGGGAACCATGCGGTATTCCAGAATAGAGCCGGCCTTTCCACCGCCAAAGCGGACGCCGCGCATCCGCATGGCGTCCCCAATGGCGCTCCATTCTTCCGCCACCGTCGGGAAAAAGCGGAAGATGACCGACATGGGGATCGTGATCTGCTGCGGCAGGTGAAGCCGCTCCATGGCGGCCACGAATTCGCTGACGGTTGTGGTCGTGACTACGAAGTACCCCATGACAATTCCCGGCGTAAACCGGAGGAACAGCCCCACAATGGCAACCGCGATAAAATTTGCAACCCCGGTCAGATAGGATAGTCCAAACAGTTCCAAGCAGAGGCTTCCCCCAAAAATCAGGAGATAGAGAACAGCGCCTTTCCATTTTCCTGCCAAGAGCAGAAGCAGCAGGGGGATCGCCGCCAGCACAATGATGTAATACTGCATGACGCCTTCATACGAGCCGCCCAAAATGAAAACGGCTATGGTGGTCAGCACCGCCAATTTTGTGCGGGGATCTAAAACAATCCCACTGTGGTTTTTCTGACTGGCAAGAAGCTCGCGGCTCATTATACAATTCCCGCCCGTTCAAAGTGCTTTTTGAAAATTTTGCGTCCAATCAGGCCGCCCACCAGCCCGCTGACAAAGGCCGCCACCAGAAGCATCGGCAAAATCCAGTCCGGCATATAGGCCATGAGCGTGTCTGCATATTCCTGTCCATAGCCGGGAAGGAGATTTTGATAGTAAGCGTCCCGTGTCACAACAATAGGGATGAACGCGCCGATCACCCACATGGAGAAAACGCCGTGGATCAAGACTTCGCGCTTGGCGTTTTTGTAGCCGCAGCCCTTCATCATGAAATCAGAGATCAATCCAAAAATCAGGCCGGTTGGGATGCACCAGTAGCCCATTCCGGTAAGCAGCATAATAATACCGAGCAGCAGGCCGCAGATAGTCAGCATGCCAAACTTTTTAATTTTGGAGAAAAACAGCATCATGGGGATGCCGCCGACCAGCGGAACGATCACACTGATGAGCGGGATGAAAATAGGGATAAAGCCAATAGATGCCGCGGCAAAGATCACGATAAAGTAGATCGCCGTAAAAATACCGATGTTGATTAAGTCTTTCCCTTGAAGCCTGTTCATTGAGAATCCTCCTACACATGATTGATTTTCGGATTAGACAACGCTAACCGTCGTAATAGTAGCACAGATCAAATCACGCTTCTATGCACATACCGACAGTTTAGGCCCGAATAGCAAGGAGTTTTCTCTTTCCCGTTGTTTGATGATTGACCCCTAAAAGGGGACGGCCTATAATAAACTCAATCATTTTGCCGCGAAAGGGGGAAAATTTGTTGCGCGACATGATGGAAAGCATCCTGAAAAACAGTGATACCGTTTTGGGCGTAGAGTGGAAAAGCGGCCCAAATAGCAGCGAACTTCTTTTGGAGCAGGAGGACGGCCGCGGGAGGATGGTCTTCCACCCGCTCTTTCCGGGGGTAACCCTGGCGTTTATTCAGGTAAGCGCCTCAAATTGGCCGGAGTCCGAGGCAAATGCCGAGCTGCGGCCCCTGCTGATCAATTACTGCGTTGCAGGAAGAAGTGAGCTTCTTCTGGATGACGGAGCCTACATATACCTGAAGGAAAATGATTTTGCCGTCAGTGAGCAGACTGCCCAGGACGGCTATATTTTCCCAACCAGGCTCTATCAGGGCATTAAAATCTATTTTGATATAGAGCAGCTCTCTCAGAACGCCCAGGAACTGATGTCCGCCTTTGAGCTGGATTTTACTCTGCTGCGTGAGAACTATTGCCGCAGGCAAAAGACCTATATCAACGAGGCGGACAGCACACTTACCGCTATTTTCCGCAAACTCTGGGCACTGTCGGAGCAGCCGTCTCTCTTTTATCTGCGCATCTATACGCTGGAACTGATTTACGAACTACTCCATACAGAGCCGCGCCCTTCAAAAACCTGCGGCTTTTATACGGAACTTCAGGTGGGGATCGCCAAAAAAGCAGAACAAATCCTCACCGCAGATCTCCGGAAACATATCCCCGTGCGTCTGCTGGCGGAAAAATTCTCCGTTGGGGAAACCAGTTTGAAAAACTACTTCCGTGGGGTGTACGGCCAGAACATCTCCACCTATCTGCGGGAGGTCCGTATGAAAGCCGCCGCTGAATTTTTAGCGAACACCAGCCGCCCCATTGCAGAAATCGCGGAGCAGGTTGGCTATTCCAATCAGGGAAAGTTTGCAGCGGTATTCAAGAAGCAATTCGGCATGTCCCCGTTGGAGTACCGGCGCGCACAGAAGCTGGCCACACTTTAGGCGCCGCTTCCCATAAAATAAGCACAGACCCTTGAAAGGCCGCCCGCATCCATAGGGTATTGGCCAGCAATGTTTCCCTGGGCGAAATGGATGATGTCCGTGCAGCAGTCCAGCAGCAGTTCCAGATCGTGTGTGATCACATAAACAGTGACACCTTCCGTGCTGAGCTGCCGCAAAACAGCGGCGACCTCTTTCATGTGCCGGTAATCAAGGCCGCTGGTGGGTTCGTCAAAGAAGAGAATAGACCGCTTTGATGCAATGGCAGATGCGATGGCCACCCTCTGTTTCTGCCCGCCGGAAAGCGACATAGGGTGCCTGTCTCTGAACAGGAGGAGATCCAGCCGGGTCAGGATTTCCTCTGCCTGTTTTGTATCCGGCTCCTCCATGCTGATCAACACTTCGTCCAGGACTGTTTCTGTAAAGAGCTGATGGTTTACCTCCTGCATGACCATATAGCAGGTGTTCAGCCGATCTTTCGAACGGTATCGCCTGCCGTTCCAGATTACCTCGCCGCATCGCTTCTCCAGCCCACAGAAGCACCGTGAAAAGGTGGACTTGCCAGCCCCGTTATTGCCAATGATGCCTACAATGCGGCCGGCCGGAATAGTACAATCCTGTATGTGCAGGATTGACGATCCGTGGGGATACGCAAAGCGGAACTGCTTCAGCTCCAGTTCCGTCCCTGTGCATTGCGGTGTTTGCGGCGGTTGTAATTGTTCCAGGGCGAAAGTGCGCAGCCCAATTTCCGTCCGGGCTTGCTCCGACAGGCCATTAAATTCCTCCGCAGTATATTCCCGTGTGATTTTGCCGCCCTTCATATAAATAAAACGATCCGCCAGACCACGGAGATAATAGAGCCTGTGTTCCGATACGATGATGGTTTTCCCTTGGCTTTTCCAGAAAGCCAGGGTTTTCCGCAGGTCGGAAATGGATGCCGCATCCAGATTGGAGGATGGCTCATCCAGTACCAGTACCTCCGGCTCCATGATCGACACGCCGGCGCAGGCAACTTTTTGTTTCTCTCCTCCGGAGAGGTGGAAGATATTCCGGTCCATCAGCTTTTCCAATCGGAAATCACAGACCGTCCTCTCCAGCCGCGCCCGGATTGTTTCTGCAGGCTGGCCCAGATTTTCACAGCCAAAGGTGATCTCGCTGGTTGTATCTACATTAAAAAACTGGGAACGCGGGTTTTGGAACACGCTGCCCACGATTTTCGCCGTATCATAGAGCGGTTGTTTTGACACTTCAGCCCCGTTGACCCACACGCCGCCGCTCATCTTCCCTTCGTAATAATGGGGGATCAGGCCGTTGATCAGGCGTGTGATCGTGGTTTTTCCGCAGCCGCTCTCGCCGCAGAGCACAGCAAACTCACCGCGCTTGATCTGAAGCTCAATGTCCCGAACACCACCGGTATGCTCCGTTTCTTCTCCATAAGAGAAGGTCACATGGTCAATCTGAATCATCCTCTGACACCTCCCCAAAAAGCGATCTGCGGCTGGAGCAGAAACAGAGCGAAGCAGGCGACGCAGAACAGCGCTGCCATAAGATCCTGTGCATGAAACCCAATCCGGCACAAATTGGTACGCCTTCCCGGAGCTCCAAGGCCCCGCGTTAAGGCGGCAGCGGAAAGTTCATCCCCGATTTTGACCACGGATACAATAAGCGGTACCAGCCGGTACTCGACCATCAGGAACGGGTTCTTTCCTCCGAAGCGTATCCCGCGCATCTTCATAGCGTCCCGGATGGCCTGATACTCCTCGCTGACGGTAGGAAAGAAGCGGAAAATCACCGACAGCGGGATCACGATCTTCTCCGTCAGGTGCATCCGCTCCATGGCGCCAATGAATTCGCTCACCGATGTGGACGCAATCAGATAGGCACCCATCATGATACCGGGTGCAAAGCGGGTCATGATGGATGTGACCGCCAGCAGGACAAAGGAGAAAAGCCCGCTCGCCCAGATCAGGGCCACACGCTCCAGCGCAAAACAGGCCGCATACAAAATCAGGTACTTTGCCGCCGTCTGAAAGCGTCGCTCGGAGAGGATCAGGATAAATGGGACGAGGCTCAAAAGTGGCTTTATCAAATTCATGATCCCCTCGTTGCTGGTACTGAACATCAGGGTGGTGATGGTCAGCAGAAGAAGCAGCTTGGTGCGCGGGTCCAGTTGGATGCTTTTCTTGCTTGCTGTTACTGTGGGGTATGATGCGCTGCTCATTACGCAATGCCCGCCTTGGCAAAGTGCTTTTTCAAGAGAGCCTTGCCCAGCAGTCCACCGAAAATGGCGAACACAAAGATTCCTGCAATTACCAGGATTATACTCCACATCGGCATGACAGCCATTACCTGATCCGCATATTCCGCTCCGAAGCTGGCCGCAAAACTCGCCCAGGAGTCTTCCACCATAAAATACATGGGGATATAGGTACCCACCATCCAGAGGCTGAACACCGCATACCCCAGCAGGCTCTTCTTGGCGCTCTTATAGCCGCCGGATTTCAAAATCAAATCACCCAGCAGTCCAAAAACAGCCCCCAGGGGGACGCCCCAGAAGCCCATGCCGGTCAACCCCATCAGCAGGCCGCTCAAAATGCCCATAATGGTGACCATCCCGAACTTTTTCACCCTTGTCAGGAACAGCATGAATGGGATGCCGGTGATCAGCGCCCATAGCGCCCCCAGGACGGGAAGGAAAATTGGCACAAACCCGATGGGGATTGCGACACAGCAGCCGATGACAAAATACAGGACCGTAAACAGTCCAAGGCTGATCAAGTCTTTTGCCTGAAGTTTGTTACTCATAAGTACACCTCCGCACTTTTTGGTTAGCGTATTCTAACCTCGTTATAGAATACCACACCCAGATTGGTGTTTCTACAACCGAACAACTTTTTAGCTCCAATCAACATCGAGTTTTTAGGTTGACGAATGAGAAATTTCAAGCCTATAATGGATAAAAAGCATTCCGTTTCTTGAGTATCCAAGAGGAAAGTGTGTACCTATGAACATTGATGAAATCATCCGAAAATGCGTTGAAGTTCCCGGAATATCTATCGAACGGGGAGAATACAGCGCGGGACTTTTTCTAAATGGGAAGGATGGAAAAGGCTCTGTGACATTTTTCCCGCTTTTCTCGGGATTGACGCTGGCCTATATCTCAGTAAACGCTCCGCTCTGGACAGCACCGGATCTGTGCGGAGAGGGCTCCGAGGAAAAAGGGCCGCTGCTTCTGAACTACTGCGTTACTGGGCGCTGTGAGATCATTCTGAACAACGGAAATTTTGTGTATGTGACGGATGGGGATCTATCCCTGACAGAGCATTTTGCTCAAAGGCAGTATGTCTATCCACGCCGCATCTACGAGGGGCTGGAGTTCTTTATAGAGCTTGATACGCTTGCAGCGCAGAGCGCATGGCTTCTGGAGGAATTCGGACTTGACTTTCACTGCGTTGTGGAGCGGTACTGCCGGAATGGAAGCACCTACATCTCCAAGGCTGTCCCCGACGCGGAAGAATTGTTGAAAAAACT
The DNA here is from genome assembly GCF_024462915.1 of Clostridium sp. DFI.5.61. Classification (NCBI taxonomy): domain Bacteria; kingdom Bacillati; phylum Bacillota; class Clostridia; order Eubacteriales; family Clostridiaceae; genus Clostridium; species Clostridium sp. DFI.5.61. Next base: position 103,610 of record NZ_JANGBZ010000002.1, on the reverse strand, counting down.
ATGGTCACTGTATCATGAGCCTATGCCCTTTGCTGTAATGCAGATGAAGATCTATTCCCTGGCGCTGTTTTCGCTGTTGATGGCGCAGAAGGAAATCCCTCCGTCCCAAGTCTGCGCCTATTTTACAGAAACGCAGGTGAGCATTGCAAAACAGGTGGAACAGATCATCACAGCCGACCTGCGGCAGTATCATCCGGCATGGGAACTGGCCGCGAGGTTTTCTATCAGCGAAACCAGTATGAAGAATTATTTTCGCGGCGTCTTCGGGCAAAACATATCGGCGTATCTCCGGGAGGTCAGAATGAGAAAATCCGCGGAATTGTTGACGGGCAGCCGACTTTCGGTATCTGAGGTGGCGGAACGGGTCGGATACATCAACCAGAGCAAATTTGCATCCGTTTTCAAAAAGCAATTCGGCATGTCCCCGCTGGAGTACCGGCGCATGAAACATTTAGAGCGTCTCCGCCTTGATACGCCTTAGCCGCTGTTCAGAGTAACGGCATCTTGTGAATTTTGCGGTTACTGTGTATAATATTTTCAAAGCAGTAAACGGAGGTGTATGTCCGGGTGGCAGTTGACACAAAGGAACTGATTGCAGAGGCCGTGAAGCGGCTTCTGATGCAAAAGAAGGTCAAAAAACTGACGGTGAAAGACATCGTGGATGAATGCAGCATCACCCGGCAGACCTTTTACTATCATTTTGAAGATATTCCAGACCTGTTGAAATGGGTCCTGGAGCGCGGCACGGATAAGATGGTCGAGGAAACGCTTACCCAAGGGAACGCAGAAAAGGGGCTGCGCTGCCTGTTCCTGCTGGCACTGAACGCCCGCCCCTATGTGGAGCACGGCCTTCAAACCAACTACCGGGATGAGATTGAGCGGATGGTGGAGGAACAACTTTTCACATTTTTCCTGCGGGTGGTGGAAAAACGCGGCCTGTACGCTCAATGCAGCCATGCGGACTTGAAACTTGTGATGCGCTACCACAGTCAGGCGGTCCTCGGCCTCCTCAAAAACTGGACCGAGGCTGACAGCGGCGATTTAGACCACATCGTTCATATTGTCCATCAGCTTGTTGCGGGGGAGATCTCCCCCAGACAATAACCCTCTCTTTTTATAGAAATGCCGGAGTGTAAAAAAGTTTTACACTCCGGCATTTCTGTCAATACACACTTCATTTTCTGGCTATTGTTCCAGCCCCCCGCCCTGATTAAAATAAAAGCATGAAAAGGGAAAAGAGGTGCGGATCATGTCACATGAAATTCTGTCCGCGAAACTGTATGAACTGGACCGGGAGTTCGGGCTGCTCCACGGGAGCATCCAGCTCAGCGAAACGGCAAGCCGCGAACAACTCGGCCAGGAGTTGGCCCGCCTGCGGCAGAAAAATGAAGCGGACCGTCTGGCGTTCCAGACAAAGTTGAAGTTCAGCCGCTCTCCCATGGTCGGGAAACTGGCGTCCTCCTATGAGACGATAGAGGCGTTCATCGACCGGGAGCGTGCGGAGCAGGACGGCCCGTTCTCCGAAGTCTGGCGCCGGGGGCTGTCCGCAGAGGAGGCCCTACTGCTGGCGGAATACTCACTGGATTTCGCGGCGCAGGCCGCCAATCACGCCCTGCTTCTCTCCCTGGAAGCAGTCAGCGCGCAGGATATACCGCGGGGAAAGGAAACGGAGGTTGAGCAAAATGAGGTGTCGCTCTAAATTTGGATGGATGGAACTGATGATCGGCATTCTGCTGATCGTGCTGGGCATCTTCACTTTTCTGAGGCCGGGCAGCGTGCTGACCGGCGCCGTGCTGGTCTACGGCGTGTTCGCCCTTATCACAGGGATTGCGGATATTGTGTTCTATGTGAAGATGGAGCGTCATACCGGCTTCGGGCCGGTAGTAGCTCTGGTCAGCGGCATTTTGAGCGTGATCGCGGGTTTGCTGGTGATGGTCTATCCCGGCGCCGCGGCCTGGGCGCTGACGATCTTCTTCCCCCTATGGTTCATCATGCACTGCATCTCCCGCCTGACCCACTTGGGGATCATCCGGTATGTGGCCGGCAGCGGGTACTACTATTTCAGCCTGATCCTGAACATCATCGGGCTGGTGCTCGGCTTCCTCATGCTGCTCCAGCCGGCCCTCGCGTTCCTGTCCATGGGCTTTGTCATCGGGGCCTATCTGATCCTGCTGGGGATCGACAGCCTTGTGCTGGCGTTCAGCGATGTGGGCTATAAATGGTAAAACGCCCTGACGGTAAAACAGGGCGGTCCATCAAGACTCAAAAATTGGAAGGTTTCTTTTATGTGTACTGCAATCAATTTCTTAAATCAGCAGCATGAAAATGTGTTTGGCCGGACAATGGATTTCCACTACATTCTGGACCCGCGCCTTGCGGTCTTTCCCGCCGGCTCCACCTGGGAAAACACGCTGGGCAGGCAGCTCACTGACCGGTACGCGGTCGCGGGGATCAGCCGCCACTTCAAAAATCTCTATGTCCTGTTTGATGGCGTCAATGAAAAGGGGCTTGCGGGCGGCGCGCTGTACTTTAAGGGATATGCCGACTTCCCGCCGTTCTCCCAACAGAGCGGCAAGGCGCAGGTCCCAGCCCTGGACTTTTTGCACTATGTCCTCGGCCTCTGCGCCTCTCTGGACGACCTCCGGGAGCTTCTGGCCGACATCACCCTGGTGGGGCTTCAGGACAAACTGACCGGGACCGTCGCGCCGCTGCACTGGATCTTCACCGACCTGTCCGGCAAAAGCCTCGTGGTGGAGCAGATCAAACAGGGGCTGAACGCCTATGAAAACCCGGTGGGCGTTCTGACCAACAGCCCGGATTTCCCCTGGCAGATGACGAATTTACGCAGCTACATTGGAGCCGCGCCGGAGCAGACGGAGCAGGCGGATTGGGGTGGTTTCCGGATGGAGCCTTTTGGGCAGGCCGCCGGAACGAGCGTCCTGCCCGGGGGCTACACACCACCCGCCCGTTTCGTCAGGACCGCGTTCCAGAAGCTCCATATGGTGCAGCCGGAGACCATGCAGGAAGCCGTTATTGCAGGCTTTCACATCCTGGAGGGCGTCACCCTGCCCAACGGCGTGGTAAAGACGGCCAACGGGACCTTTGACTACACCCAGTACACTTCCATGATCGACCTTCCGAACAAGGTCTACTATTTCAAGACCTATGAAAATCCCCAAATCATCCGGGTGGACCTGAAGCCGGTCTGGGCGTCCGGGGAACAGACGGTGCGGGATCTGGGCAGCATCCATGTGCCGATCCGCTACGGAACGATGGAGTGAATAAAAGCCCTCCGCTCTGTTAAAGCTGATTTCTCCACACACTTTATTTATGATAGCAAGGGAATGGCGATGGAATTACGGATACCTACATCGGAACAACTCAAGTCTGTTTATGAGGGGCAGCTGAAACAGGCGTTTCCCGCCTCAGAGCTGAAGCCCCTGCAATCCATAGAGGAACTGTGGCGGGATGGGCTCTACCGCCCCTGGTGCCTGTTTGACGGCGATGAGATTGTTGGTGCCTGTTTTCTGTGGCTGGGGCGGCCGGGCTGGGCCCTGCTGGATTACCTGTGCGTCTCCGCGGATCATCGAAACAGGGGGATCGGGGCGCTGCTCCTGTCCATGCTGCTGGAACAGGAGCCGGATCTGACTATTTTCGGGGAAAGCGAGCTTCCCTCCCACGCTCCCGATCCCGTAATGGCGGAGCATCGCCTGGGCTTCTATGCCCGTAATGGCGCAAAAACCGCCGGGTATGAGACCGCTTTATTCGGGGTGCCCTACAAGACGCTCTACTGGTCCAAAAAGCCGGTGGACGACAGCGTGCTGATGGAACAGCACCGGCACATTTATGAAAGCCGCTTCTCTCCGGAAAAGCTCGACCGCTTTATCCGAATTCCCTATGACCCAGCGGAGCCGTTAGTGGCAACACCCTGGGAGGAGTAAGGAACAGCCGTACTTTGTAGTGAATGCAGAGAAGGCTGGATTTATCTGGTGACTGCTATCACAAACTGATTTTCATCCGCTATGTGAGCAACAGAGTTTAACAACAAGAAGGGACTGCCACACAGATCATTTAGTGCGGCAGTCCCTTTCAAATTTTATAACTCCTCAAATTTTGATTTGCCATTCTGTACTTATCATTCTACCACAATTCCGAAAGTGTAGAAACAGGGAGTTTTCCAGGAGGATTTCCTGCCTTCCGGATATACCATAGAGAAACAGCAAGGGGAAATTGGTGATTTTCCCTTGCTGTTTCTTTACTCTTTTTCACTATCAAATCGGTACCCGATTCCGCGAACGGTCTGAATATAACTGCCTCTTGTTCTGGTCAGTTTCTTTCGCAGACTCTTGATTTGAAACCGTACTGCTTCATCTACGCCGAACTCTGTGTCAGCATTCCAGATATGGCTGTAGAGCTGCTCTCGTGAAAATACTTGTCCAGGACGGCTGGCCAGCAGGTACAGCAGATCAAACTCTCTCCGAGTAAGCTGTATCGCCCTTTCTTTCAAATGTACCTGACGATGCAAAGGGTTAATAACCAATTCTGTCCCAAAGGTCAAGGTATAATATTGCTTCTCTGTATGTTCCGACTCCATATAGAGGCGGATGAGTGCATGAGCCTGAGCAGTGCAGCGGCGCAGGTCAATCGGCTTTGAGTTACAGACTGTTGCTCCTAATGAAAGAAGTTCAATTTCATCTTCCAATGATAGTATACCGGTGAGCACCAGAATCGGGACCACCTTGGCCTGACGCATGGTCCGAAGCAGTTCCCGGCCATCCATATCTTCCAGCGCCGGGTCTATGATAACCAGACAATACCGGTGCCGCATAAAACTGTCCAGGGCCTCCGCTGTGTCAATGAAATACCGGACCTCTGTGGTATCGTCCTGCAGAGCCTCCCGGAGTTTCCGGCAAAGGGGCAGGTCATCATCAATCAGCAGGATCTGTTTTCGCATCAAACCGCCTCCCATTCTCGGTCGGCTCTGTACTTGGATGGCTTTTCTGGTACAACTCCGTCAGTTTCTGAAAACTGGCTGGGCTGATCACATGCTCCATGCGGCAGGCGTCTCGTTCAGCAGCCTTGGGCTCGACACCAGCCTCCACTAACAGGCGTGTGAAAAAGCAATGTTTTTCATAGGTCTGCTCGGCTACCTCCCTGCCCACATCGGTCAGGCGGAGGAAGAAGTCCCCGTCCATGGTGAGGAAGCCTCCTTCTTTTAGGGTAGCTACCGCGTGGCACACGCTGGGCTTGGAGACTCCCATGTGCCGGGCAACATCCACAGAGCGTACCATGCCCTTTTCCTTTTGGAGCACCAGCACGGCCTCCAGATAGTCTTCGCCGGAGGCATGAAGTGATGTGCCGTGTTGTCGTTTCACTCTTTTCTTCACGCCAATCTCCAGCCCTCGGCCTGTTCCCGAATCTCAATAAACCGCCGGTACAAGCCGCCCTGGGCCATCAGTTCCGCATGAGTACCCCGCTGGGCGATACGGCCATCCTCCACCACCAGGATCTGATCCGCGTGCTGGATGGTAGCCAGCCGGTGGGCGATGGTGAGGATGGTTTTCCCCTTTGTCAAAGCGGACAGAGCCTGTTGGATCAGGTGTTCATTCTCCGGGTCTACGCTGGCAGTTGCTTCATCAAGGATGACGATAGGAGCGTCCTTCAAAATGGCCCGGGCGATGGAGATGCGCTGCTTCTCTCCTCCAGAGAGGGTGGAGCCGCCCTCTCCAATCACGGTGTCATAGCCGTTCGGCAGGGCCGAGATGAAGTCATGGCAGCACGCAGCTTTGGCGGCAGCCACCACCTGCTCATGGGTGGCATCCGGGCAACCGAATTTGATATTGTTCTCCACACTGTCCTGGAAGAGATACACATTCTGAAAGACCATGGAGATATTTCGCAGCAGGCTTTCACAGGTGAATTCTTTCACATCGTGGCCGCCCACCGACACGGAGCCGCGGTCCGCGTCATAGAAGCGGGCCACCAGATTGCATATCGTGCTCTTGCCGGAGCCGGACGGCCCCACAATGGCGGTAGTGGTCCCCTGGGGCGCGGTAAAAGTCACATCGTGGAGCACCTCGCGGCTCCCATACCCGAAGGATACATGGGAGAGGGACACATCGAACTGCTCTGGGGTTATCTCCCTGCCGTCCTTGTCGATGAAGTCGGTGCGCTCCAGTTCCTCCAGCCGGTCCAGCACCGAATCTGTCACCGACAGGATGTGGGCCGCGTCATTGATGGCCTCCACACTGCCGAAAATGGTGAAGGAAAACAGGGCAATCATCAGGAAATACGGGAGCGGTAAAGTTCCCACCAAAGCCTGCTGGCCCGCGGTGAGCACCAGCCCCACGGATGCCGCCCGCAGAGCGAACAGATGCAGGCAGTTCCAGGGGACGAACCCAAACTCGTTTTTAATGCGGATGGCCTTATTATCCCGGCAGGCATCCCGGAATCGCTGAACAGAAACCCCGTCCTGCCCAAAGGACTTCACTACCGGCAGGCCGTGGATGTATTCGACGGCCGCGCCGGACAATGCCTCCTGAGCCCGGTGGCCCACAGGAGCGGTGCGGGCGCTCTGACGGCCAATGCCCCGCAGGGCAAAGGCGGACACCAGCACACCGATCAGCGCCACCAGCGCGGCAGGCGGGCAGAAAATCGCCACGCACAGCAGGATCACGGCTACCTGAATATAACCGTTTACCACCGCGTCCACCATCTTCATGCTCTGGAGTTCCAGCGTGCTCAGTTCCGTGGTGAGCGCCGCCAAAATGTCCCCCAGATTGTTTTTGGCAAAGTACCCAAGGGACACCCGTTTCAGCACATCTCCCAGTTCCATCCGCTGCTCTGCCGCCCGTTCCGTTCCGATGCTCTCCTGAAGCCGGTTTTTCCAATAGGTGAAGAAAAACCGCAGCAGGATGAGAACGACGATGCCAGATAAGCACAGCCATGGGAGAGAGCCGGAAAGCTCATTCTCCCCCCAGGCGTTCCCGATCATCCGCCCCAGGGCCCAGGCCGCCAGCATCACCGGCCCTGCGGTACACCATGTTGCGAAAAACGAGCACACAAAACCCAGAATCATTCGCTTTCGATAGTTCTTTGCCCATCCCATAATGCGTCCTACGCTGTGAAACATCTCAATTCCCCTCCTTTTTGCCGGATGTGACCGCCCAGTTTCGTGCCCCCACATGGGCCGCCCAAAGGGTCTGATACAGCGGGCAGCGGCCCAACAGTTCTTCCTGTGTGCCACAGTCTGCAACGCTCCCTTTCTCCAGCACCACGATCTGATCCGCGTTCTGGATGGTGGAGAGCCGGTGGGCGATAACCAGCAGCGTTTTCCCCCTGGAAAGCGCCATAATGGAGCGTTGGATCTTGTCCTCATTCTCGGGATCAGTGAAGGCGGTCGCCTCGTCCAAAATCACAATGGGGGCGTCCTTCAAAATGGCGCGGGCGATGGCGATGCGCTGACGCTCCCCGCCGGAGAGCTGCTTGCCCGCGTCTCCGGCCGTCGTATCCCAGCCATGCTCCAGCCGGCCGATGAATTCTTCGCACTGGGCCGCCTGAGCAGCCGCCAGCACTTCCTCGTCCGAGGCCCCCGGACGCCCCAGCCGGATGTTCTCTTTCAGGGGACAGTCAAAGAGGAAGTTGTCCTGCGTGACGAAACTGATGGACTGGGAGAGCTGCTTCAGCGGGAGCTTGCGGATGTCCTGTCCGCCCAGGGTGATGGAGCCTCCCGTCACATCCCAAAACCGGGCGGTCAGCCGGGCGATGGTAGACTTGCCGCCGCCTGATGGTCCCACCAGGGCGGTGAATTTTCCCTGTGGGATGGTCAAGTTCAGATGGCGAAGCACCTCCTTGCCCTCCGTCCCGCCATAGGAAAAAGATACATCCCGCATCTGGATGCTGCTGCCTTCCAGATGGACATTCTGCTCCGCTTGCGTGAGCTGGGGCAAATTCAGCAGTTCACGGGTGTCCTTCACTGCAAACTGCATACTTTTCATGGAGTTGATGAAGGCGGTGGCGCTCATCAGGGGGGACACAATTCCCAGGGCCAGCATCAGGCAGAGCGTCACCTGGGCCGGGTCCAGTATCCCCGCCTGATAGAGCGCGACGCCCGCCGGCAGGGTCCCCAGCAGGGTGGTCGGCAGAATGGACAGGCACAGATTCATGGAAGCCCAGGTGCAGCGGAACCATCCCATGGTGAAGTCCCGGAAGGAGGCCACCGCTTGGGCGAATTTCTGATAGGACCGCTCCCCCTGGCTGAACGCCTTCACCACCTGAATGCCCTCTACATATTCCACGATCACGCTGTTCACATGGGCGTTGGCCTCCATGTAGGCGGCGTAATTCTTGTTATAGGTCCGCATCCCGAAGGTCATGGGGATGAGCGCCACTGGGATGGTCACCAGCAGGGCAAGGCCCATCCGCCAGTCGATGGCGAACATGGCGATGACCACGACCAAAGGCAGCAGAAGATTGGAACTGAGTTCCGGGATCATGTGAGCCAGAGGCGGCTCCACATCTTCAATACGGTCCACGATGGTGCTTTTCATGGAGCCAATGGGCCGGCTTTCCACCTCGCCCAGCGGCGCCCCCATCAGCCGGTCCGCCACCTGAAGGCGCAGGCCCTCCAAAATTGTGTAGGCGGATACATGGGCCAGCATGGTGGACAGGGCATATCCCGCCACCTTGACGGCATAGCCGGCCAGACACACGCCGCACCAAAATACAATGCCCTCCCAGTCCGCCTGACGCTCCAGAAAGAGCCGGATGATCTGATAAACGCCGAGATACGGTACGAAGCCCCCGGCCACACTGAGAATAGCCAGTACCACAGACCCGGCCATCTTCCCCCGGCAGGGTGCGGCGAAGGAGAGCAGGATACCGAGCCAAGTTCGTTCCTTCATGTGCAATACTCCTCTCAAAGAAAAATCGTTGTAGTTTGCTTGCGCTAACTACAACGATTATAAGAAATTCTTCTTCCTCTGTCCGCTCCGTCCTGCCGGTCTGGTCCCGTTTGGACGGAAAAATTTATTGGCTTTCCCGCCGGTACTCCAGAGGCGTCTTGCCCTTGACTTCCTTGAATGCGGCGGCAAATTTGCTGGAGCTGTCATAACCTACCCGGCCGGCGATCTCTGCCACTCCCATTTGAGGCTCCTGCTGGAGCAGAAGCGCGGCCTGGTCCAGGCGGAAATTACGCATATAGGTGTTGATGGGCTGCCCATAAATCGACTTGAAGCACTCCTTCAGCGCCGTAGCCGGGACAGAAAACCGTTCGGACAATTCCGCAATCGTATAGTGGCGTTCCAGCTCCCCCGTCAATAACCGATGGATAGCCTTCACTTTTTCCACCTGGGATTTATAGAAGTAAGGCTTTTCCGCATCCTTTGGCAGCTCCAGCGCGTCCAGATACAGGAGCAATTCCAGCACCTTGATGCGGAAATAAGGGAGCTTGATCTGCTCTGGCACCGCGTAGAGCTCCTGAAAAATGTGATCAATAGAGGGCGCCCCATGGAGCACCTTGGGATGGCGGCTGGAGCAGAATTTATTCTGGAGCCGGGCCAGATCCACCGGAAATTCCCGTATCCACTCCTTCAGCGATTGGGCGGCCTGGGGGAGCGCAAAGCCAACGGTGATCCCGTGATAGTGGGCAAGAGGGAAGGTAAAATGGCCCTGGTGCTCCAGCCGCCGGTCCAGCTTCAGGTCGCCCGCCTCCACATAGGAGTACGCATCCGGGCCGGCAGGGTACTCCATGCGCCCCTGGCGGCAGTAATCAATGCACAGCAGATCCTCCGTTGTACGGAACGCGGAATCATAGCTCTCCATATGGAAATCGTTGTACATCAGGGATACGCCGGGGAACAGGTCGCATTGTGTCATGATCCCCTCTCCGGTACCACTGTGAAACTGAAAGACCCGGCAGTCTCCGCCCTCCACCAGTGGGACAGGGAATCCGTTGTCTGCCATTACTTGCTCCAGCATGAAATTTCTCCTTTTACAATCGCAGCACCCGGTCACAGGCTCTCTGCATGAATTCCTGGTCATGGGTGACCACCAGAACGATCCGCTCATGCCTTGCCAGACTGCGGATCACCCCGGACACCTCCACCATGCGGGCATAGTCCAAACCGCTGGTGGGCTCGTCAAAAATCAGCACCGGTTTCTCCGACAGCAGCGCCGTGGCCACTGCCAGCCTCTGCTTCTGCCCCCCGGAGAGAGACATCGGATGCCGCTCCCGAAAGGACAGCAGGTGGAGGCTGTCCAGCACCTCCGAAATCTGATCGTCAGATGCCTCCGGCGCGGACATCTGGCACTCTCCCCACACGCTGTCGGAGAACAGTTGATGGTTTACATCCTGCATGACACAGAAAGCCGACCGCTGGCGGCCTTTTCGATCCAGAGGCTTTCCATTCAGCAGAATTTGTCCCGCTTGTTCTTTCAACAGCCCGCAAAGGCAGCGGGAAAGGGTGGTCTTGCCCACGCCGTTGGGTCCGGTGATCGCCACCACCTCGCCGGGGCGGGCGGAAAAGGACAGGTCTCGGAATACAGGTGCTTCCTTGCGGAAAGCACAGGCCAGCCCCTCAATAGATAAACCTTCTTTGGTGCCAGCCGGTTCCACAGAGGGGAGCGTGCATACCGCCGGGGTCAGAGTACGCAGCCCCAGGGCCTCCCGCTCCGGGTCTGGCAGGCTGCGAAACTGCTCCCCGGTGAAGGTGCGCTCCAGCACCCCGCTCCGAAGATAAAACGCCCGGTCGATGAGATCGGTGAGAAAGTACAGGCGATGCTCCGCCACCACGATTGTGCAGCCCTGCCGCTTCAAAGCGGAGATCTGGTCGTGAAGGCGGGCAATGGCCTCCTGATCCAGATTGGCCGTCGGCTCGTCCAGCACATAGAGTTCGGGGCCCATGGCATAGACGGAGCCAAAGGCAAGAAGCTGCTTTTGCCCACCGGACAGAGAAAAGATGTTTTTTCCCCGCAGGTCCTGGAGATGCAGCGTTTCCGCGACCTGCTCCACACGGCGGCGGATCTCTTCCGGCGGACGGCCCTCATTTTCCAACCCAAAGGCCAGTTCGCTGTCGGTGTCCAGATTAAAAAACTGGGACTTTGGATTTTGAAACACAGAGCCTACCCGCCGGGCCAGTTCATGCATGGGTGTTTCCCGCGGCGCAAGCCCGTTTACCATCACCCGTCCCTCCAGACGGCATCCGGGAGTAAAAGCCGGGATCAGGCCGTTGATCAGCTTCGTCACTGTGGTCTTTCCGCAGCCGGAGGCCCCGCACAGCAGGACGCACTCTCCGCGGGCAACAGTGGCGCTGACCTGGGAAAGCGTTTCCTGTTTTTCTCCATAGCCAAAGGAAACCTGTTCCAAACCTATCATCGTCACTCCCCCTTATTGTACCACAAATGAGCCTATCAGCAAGGCCAGGACCAACAGCATCCCCGTCAGGTCTGCTGGCATTAGACGCAGGGACACGGCGCTGGTCTTCCGGGCTGGATTTTCGATTCCTCGGGTCACGGCCGCCGCGGAGAGCTCCTCTGCCGTCTCCGTAGCGGACACCATGAGGGGCATCACCGTACACTCCAAGCGGCTGAGCCCCCGGATATTCCGCAGCTTCATCGCGTCCCGGATGTGGCCGATCTCCTCCCGGATAGCGGGGAAGTACCGCAGTGTCACGGAAATAGCCACGATCAGCTTCTGGGGAATATGTAACTGCCGCAGCCCTACGATCAGGTAGCGCAGAGGGGTGCATTTCAACATCAGCGATCCGGTCATCAGGCAGGGGAACATCCGGCGGGTATAGGTGGCAAAGATAGTGAAGCTGGTGGCGATGATCATAGGCGACGCCGGCAGGATCACCTGTTGAAAGACCAGCAGGGCACAATACCCAACAGCCCATTTGACTGCCATTGTAAATCTTCTGTGGACGATCATCAACGCCAGCAGCAGAGCGATCAGTGCCAGTTCCACCCACAGAGTATGGTCGCTGAACGCGATGATATTGGCGGCGATCAGTATCCACAGTCCGGCTCTCGGGTCAAAGATCGATTTCTTTCCGTTCCCCATCTTACACCAGGCCAGCCTTTTCAAAGTGCTTGCGGAACATGGCGCGGGCAAGGATGCCGCCAATGATTGCGCCCACAACAGGGGCCAGGAACAGAACAATCAGCATCCCATTGGAGGAAAGGGCCGCCAGAGTATTCACATAGTCCGCCGGCATCCCCTGTTCTGTGATCTGCCGCAGGAAGTCTTCCCGCATCAGCCAGATCGGGAGCGGAGAGCCCACCATGCCCACAGAGAACAGCACAAAGGATACCAGGTTGCCGGCCATGCTCCGGTAGTGGGTGATGACACGGGTAATTTCAGCCAAGCCGCAGGCCAGAACGAAGGATACCAGGATCACGACGGTGAATTGCCCGGTGACATAGTAAATGAGGCCCGTGATGAGCCCCATCAACAGGACGGAGCCCACCTTCTGCACCTTGGCGCACATCATGAGATATGGAATGCCGGTAAACAGAGCGATAAAGCCCGGCATCAAGATCCAAAGCAGCGGGTGCAGCCCGCCCAGAAGCATAAAGGCAAAGTTGATGACAAAGTAAATGGCGGAGAAAATCCCCACGGTAATGACATCTTTGCCGCTCATCCCGCGGCTCTTGACTGGTTCAGACATAATGTTCTCTCCTTTTTGGTTAGATTATGCTAACTTCGTTCGTGAAAAATAGGACGCCGGGCGTCCATCTCACATGATGTATTTTACCGAGGACTTCCCTGCCTGTCTATTCCGTTTAGACGACTTTATTCCGTTTGGTTGGAGTTATTGATGTTTTCCTATCCGCACAAATCGAAAACGGCCCTTGCTATAAACAAAGGCCGTTTTCTTGTTCCCTTACTTTTCAAAGCGATAACCATATCCGTGTACAGTTTGAATCACATTGATATTTAGTTTTTCCGTATCTTGTAGATCCTGTTGGTAACACTTTCAAGGCCGGAAGCAAAATCATCGGACATTGCATACTGGTAAAGCTGCTCCCGGGTAAAAGTCCAGCCGGGGGTGCAAAGCCAGATAATATAGAATATTGAACTCCATCGTGGTCAACTTCACAGCTCGCCCGCTCACAAAGACCCTACGCTGGTTTGGGTCAATACACAGATTATCATATTGTAGAACAGCCTGCCCAGTCAATGCTTCTCCCCCAAAGTTATACTGTCCAGCCAAGGCTTTCCTGCTGAATATGGAACAGCTTGTGGTACAATCCGTTCTTTTTCATCAGCGCATCGTGTGTCCCATGTTCTACCAGTCGGCCATTGTCAAGAACGAGGATCTGATCCGAGTCTACAACTGTACGGAGGCGGTGGGCGATCATAATAACCGTCTTGCCTTCCACCAGTTTGGCAATCGCCTTTTGAACCAGAATTTCATTCTCCGGGTCAAGGGATGCTGTTGCTTCGTCAAGCAGAATAATGGGCGCATTTTTCAGCAAGGCGCGGGCGATGGAAATACGCTGGCGCTCACCACCGGAAAGCGTACTGCCATTTTCACCGAGGACCGTCTGATACCCGTCCGGCATCTCCCGGACAAATTCATCACAATAGGCGGCTTTGGCAGCAGCAATTACCTGATCGTCTGTTGCGTTTGGATTGCCAAGACGGATATTATTCATAACCGTATCATTGAACAGGGTCACATCCTGGAACACGAATGACATATAAGACATGAGGCTTTCCGGCTCCATACTCTTGATGTCTTTTCCTCCCACGGTGATCTTGCCCTGCTGGACATCCCAAAACCGGGCAATCAGTTTGGAAATCGTGCTTTTACCGGAACCGGACGGGCCAACGAGGGCAGTCACGCTCCCCTGGGGGATTTTGCAGGAAACATCTTTAATGACATCTTCCCGATTGTAGGCAAAGGTCACATGGGATAGCTCAATGTCGCAGTTCGGGACCGTTTTCTCGTTGCCGTTCATTGCGGGAGTAGTGAACAGGGTACGCATACGGCTTGTGACCACATTCAAATTCAGTAATGAGGAAAGATTTGCCAAGATTGACAAGATTGGGCCGTAAATCCGTGTTACCATCAGAAGGAACATAAGCAGCGGAAGAAGCTCAATCTGCCCATTCGTCAAAAGGATAGCGCCGACAAAGATTGTGATACCAATGCCTGCCTGCAAAATCATACTGGCACTGGACATGAACACGCCGACAGCCATTTCTACCTTGATGGCGATTTTTTTCATCGCCACTAGAGCTTTATCCAACGCGCTGAAATGAGAGCCGGACAGCCCGCAGGACTTGATGATCTTCATGCCTTCCAGGTATTCCTGTACCTGGTCAGAAGCAGCCAGCTTTGCGTCAACCTGCTTTTCAAACAGTTTCTTTTGCTGGTTCCGGCTGAGCCAGATAATGAGGAAGGCAATCGGAACCGTGATGAATACGCACAGAGCAAGCCGCCAATCAAAGAAGGCCAGCAGGATGCAGGTTAGGGTCACCGTAATACCGTTTGCAATCAGCGGAGGAATCGTGCTACTGAGCAGGGACTCCATGCTGCTGCAATCTGCCATCATATTCGTGGTCAGTTCGGAAAGGTCCTTGGTGTTAAAGAAATTCATAGGGAGTTTCCGAAGATGCTCCGCAATCCGCAGCCGTGTCGTGTTTGACTCCTTATACGAGGCAATATAGGTTTTGCGGTAATCGTTTTTGGCGGCCAGAAATACCAGGATGGCCGAAATAATACCCGCGCCCCACAGCATCCAGATATGGTTCCACTGGATGGAGCCACCACTGACAAAGGGCGTCAGGATTTCACTGAAGATCATAACAGTTACACAGAACGGCAGAAGCATAGCGAGGTTCGTCAATGTGCAGGCGAAGATTGCTTTTTTCAGATCTGTGTAACCCTTGTCTGACAAAAAGAGAGCTTTTTGTAATCTGCTCATAGTTACACCACCTTTCCGCTGATTTTCCAGCCAATCGCTTCTGTATAGTGGTTCCACATCTGTGCATAGCGCCCGCCTGTAGCCACCAGCTCGTCATGATTTCCTTCTTCAATGAGATGGCCTTTTTCCACGACGATAATCTTATCCGCATTGCGGATCGTGGAGAGGCGGTGTGCGATGATAATAACTGTCTTATCCTGCATCAGCTTTTCAAATGCTTTCTGGATTAGGTATTCATTCTCCGGGTCGCTGAAGGCCGTTGCCTCATCCAACACGATAATGGGAGCATCTTTGATGATAGCCCGCGCAATCGCAATCCGCTGACGCTCACCGCCAGAGAGATGGATACCTTTGGAGCCAACCACTGTATGATACCCATCCGGCAGTTTGGAGATAAACTCGTGGCATTGCGCCGCTTTCGCCGCTGCGATTACTTGTTCCTCACTGGCCGAAGGGTTGCCCATACGGATATTATCCAAGACGCTCTGCTTGAACAGGAAAATATCCTGAAACACAAAGCTGACTTGGCGCATCAGATCGTCTTCTGCCACATCACGCACATCTACACCGCCAATGGTAATGCTGCCAGAGGACACATCCCAAAAGCGGGAAATCAGATTGGCAATCGTACTCTTGCCGCCGCCGGACGGGCCGACAATGGCTGTGATCTGTCCCTGCTTTGCTGAAAAAGATACATTTTCCAGTGCTTTCTCGGAATTATCCCCAGTGTAGGAAAAGCTGACATCATGGAAAACAACATCGTCTCCGACAGGTTTCTTAGGATGAGCCGTTTCCGGCATTTCTGGAATGTTCAATATCTCGTCCATCCTGGCCACATTCCCGTTGATCTGCATGAACGACTCTGAAATATACATGATTTTGTTCAGCACACCGGAAATTGCTGGTATAAAAAGCAGATAAAAGATAAAGGTCATCGCAAATCCGGCAAAATCATCTGTTCTGGTGCCAATCAGGATGCCCACAGGGACAAGGATCAGGTAAACATTATTGATGATTGTGGTAAAGGCAGGCATACAATTCTGCCAGCCCAGGGAAAACTTGAGAACCCATTCCGTATAGCCGGTGATTGCCTCTTTGAGTTTTTTGAACGAAGATGCCGTCTGGTTGAACGCCTTTACAACCGACATTCCCCGGACATACTCCACAGAAGCGTTGTTCATTTCCTCCAGGGCTTTTTGATACTTGCCCATGTTCTCTTTCATCTCGCGGCTACCAAAGCCAATGAACTCCGCAATAAACGCCAGAATGATACCGACCAGAGATGCAAGACCGAACCGCCAGTCAACAGCCAGCAGGATGATAACCATGACAATAGGGGCGGTAATAGAAGCAACAAAGTCAGGAAACTGGTGAGCAATAAAACCCTCCACGCTTTCAATATTTTCATCCATGATCTTGCGTAGGCGGCCGCTACCAATTGTCAAGTGATACCCAAGTGGGATTTTGGTAATATGGTCTGCAAAGAGAACTTTCAGCTCGTACAGTGTTCCAAATGCCGCCATGTGAGAGCTGAAAATAGCCAGAAAATACAACAGGATATTCGCCACGATTCCGGTAAGCGCCAACCAGCCATAATTCATGACCATTCCCATATCCAACTGGTCAAGATTCGGGAAAACACCGATAATTGAGCGGATCATGAAATAAATCGCTATGTACGGGATGAACGAAGCAATGGCCGCCAGTGACGAAAGAACCGCAGCTAAAAATACAAGGCTCTTTCTGTCAGAAGCCAATTCCATACATCGTGCCAAACCCGTCTTTGGCTTTGCCTGTTTCGACTTTGCATTTGACATAGCATGAACCCTCCTTAAATTGAAAAACGGCGAGGTTAGTAAATGCTAACCTCGCCGTTCATTCTACCAATCCTTGAAAGTATCTGCTACTCCATATCTCCGCGTTTAGACTTAAAATAGCCCAAAGATACCTACAAGTTCATGGATGCTACTTTGTCTTAAACAATGTCTGCCTTTGACTAGCTGTTTTTTCGATAGTCCTTTGGCAATATTCCATATACTGATTGGAACGCTTTCGCAAATTTACTTGCATTGCTATATCCCAGTTCCAAAGCAATATCACCGATTTTCATCTTATTTTCCGAAAGCCACTGGGCCGCTAAATTCATTTTATATTTTTTGAGGTATGCGTATGGAGTGTCCCCATATATATGGGAAAATATCAAGTGGAAAACCGATAGGTTCAAGTGTACCTCTTTCGCCAACTGCTCCAGAGAAACTTTTTCATCCAGATGGGAAATGAGATATTCCCGGATCACTTTTGTCGCTTGTATCTGCTTCTTATCAAAATACTTTGAGTCGCACCCGTTAACCCGGGTAAGCTGTTCCATGTGGTACAGCAGTTCCAGGGCCTTAATTTTAAAATAGCCGGTTGTCTCCGCTTCGACGGCTGTATATAATTCTAAAAACAAGTGTTGCAATTGTGGTGGAGTATCGCTGACATACCATCGTGTTTCAAGTCCAAGTGTTGCGCCTATTTTATCAAGGTTGATGGGAATTGTCTGCATGATCCGGCGTGTTTCCTCCGAAAGCGCCTGACGGTCTATGACAAGACTGACGCCATAATACTTCCCCAAGGGAAAAGAAAATGAAGCCGGTAAATACGCTGTTGCTGCAATGCTAAAATAGCCCTTCGGTAAATATGCCACAGTATGATTGGTAAATTCACATTCGTACCGTCCGGTCTGGCAGTGAGTAACCTGGATAATATCTGGGTTGAACTTCTGGGCTTTCATAGATTCATCTGTTTCAAAATCGAGAAAGCAAAGTTGTATGCCATCAAACAATTTATAACTTTTAACGATACCACGACCATTACAGCCATAATCTACAACCATCTGATCTTCATTGCTCGTCAGCACTTTCGCCTGTGCGCCGTACCATTCTGGATTAAAATCGGTCCTCCCCATTATCATCACTCCGCAAAGTTAGTTTTGTCTTGCCCCGTATTATGGTAACATAAACTACCATATTCTTCAATAAAACCATCTCTTTTCTATTTATGATACAGCAAAATCTGCGGTATGTCCCCTTATTAGGAATATACCACAGATTTCTATTAGCGACAATTTCTTCGACCGATAATATGAACAATTTCCCTATTATATCACCCTCAATGGTCTCGAAGGATAGGCCGCCTTTTACTTGTTCTGTAACCCCGCCTTCATTTTCTGAAAACTGTTGTCGCTGATAGCGTGCTCCATGCGGCAAGCGTCCTGCTCGGCGGTCTTGGGCTCTACGCCTGCGTCTATCAGCAGGTGGGTGAAAAAGCAGTGCTTCTCATAGGTCTTTTCAGCAACATCTCGCCCCACATCTGTCAAGTGGAGAAAGCGATCCTCGTCCATCACGAGGAAGCCTCCATCTTTCAGGCTATTGACTGCATGGCACACGCTTGGTTTAGATACCCCCATGTGCCGGGCCACATCCACGGAGCGCACCATTTCTTTTTCCTTTTGAAGCAGTAATATGGCCTCCAGGTAGTCCTCGCCGGACTGGTGCAACGCCAAACAAATCCGCCCCTTTCCTTTGGAAACATTTCCTTTGACAAGGAGCCGGTCTTAGCAGGCCGGCTCCTTGTTGTATATTCTGTTGCCTTATAATAGATGCTGTGATTCGTTACTCCGCAGGTTGAATCAGCCGCACATCAAAGAACATGGGCGTGCTGGAAAAATCATAGCCTGCGATTTTGTCCGTATTGTAAACAATCATATCCTTGACGAACAGCAGGGGCAGATCCAGCACATTGTCGTTGTCGAAGTTTAGCAGTTCATCGAAAATCTCCTGGACCCTGGCGCTGTCATCCGTAGTCTGGAACTCCTCAATCAGAGCCAGGAACTCGTCGCTGCCTTCCACAGCGGGGAGGCTGGGCACATGGGGAGAACGGGACAGCATGGGAATGAAGTAGTTGTGGGGGCTGGTATAGGGCTGCTCGGTGTTCCACATGATGAGGTCGTAGTTGCCGGCAACACCCTCCTGCCACCAAGTCATCATCTCCTGGCCTTCCGTCTCCACATTGATACCTACCGCCGCCAGTTGGCTCTTGACTGCTGTGGCCAGAGACTTGTTCAGAGCGTCCCCGGAGTCATAGGTGTATTTCAGGGACAGCGCCTGCCCATCCTTTTCCCGGATGCCGGTGGACTCATTCAGTACCCACCCGGCTTCATCCAGAAGCGCGTTGGCTTTTTCAGGGTCATAGGTACGGACCACATTCAGCTCCACATCCGTATAGGGGATGCCGTCGGGGAACAAGTGGTCGGCGGGAGTTTCCTCGCCGTAGGTCAGCCCTTCGGAGAGGGTCTCCTTGTCGATGGCGTAGGCCACGGCCTCGCGCACCTTCAAGTCGGACAGAACACCAGAGGCATTGAGTACCAGATTGCGGGTCTTTGAGTCGCTCTCCGCCACCGCGCCAGCGATATTGGGGAGGGAGGTAGCCTGCTGGTAGTCGTCCCAGGTCAGAAGCGCGCTGCCGTAGATCAGGTCGATCTCACCGCTCTGGAGCGCCTGAAGCCGTGCGGAGGCGTCGGGAATGTACTTGACAATGACCTCATCATAGTAGGGCTGTTCTCCCCAGTAGTTCTCGTTGCGGACAAAGCGGACATAGTCGCCGTCCACGATTTCTTCATACACATAGGGGCCGGTGCCTACCACGCCATTCATGGACTGGTAGTTCCCCTCCTCCAGCACGGCGGGAGATACCAGAACCATGGTTTCCGGATAGCAGAAGTCCATCAGGTAGGCGAAGTAGGCATTGGGATAACGGAATGTCACCGTGTACTCGTCCACGACCTCAATGCTCTCCAACTTGGCCGCGGCGGAGATATTGCTGAAATTGGGATTGGGATGTGCAAACTCAAAGTCTGTCTTGACCGCCTCCGCATTGAACGGCGTTCCATCGTGGAAGGTGACCCCTTCCTTCAGATGAAAAGTCAAAGCCTTTCCGTCATCGGAAAACTCCCAGCTTTCCGCCAGGCAGGGGACGATCTCCCCATTCTCATAGTTAACAAGGCCTTCATAGCAGAGTTTTGTGCCGATGTTGTTCTGCACATCCATGTTGAGGGGGTAGAGGGTGTTCAGCTCCGCGCTGACCGCAGTGGTCAGGATCTTGGGCTCCTCCGCCGTCTGGCTGGGGGATGATTCCTGCGAGGTGGAGGGCGTCTCATTTCCACCGCAGCCTGCCAGTGCGCCGCAGAGCAGTGCGCCACAAAGGGCAAGAGATAGAAGTCTCTTTTTCATGGGTTTCTTCCTTTCGTTACTGTTTTATGCCAACACGGACAATCTGCCCGGCTTGCATCGTGAGAATGGTGTCGGACAGGCGGTAGGCGCTGTCCATATCGTGAGTGATAAGCAGAAAAGCACAGTCAAACTCCCGGTGATATTGTTCCAGAACACGCATGACGGCATCGGCGGAAATCAGATCCAAGCCACTGAGCACTTCATCCAGAACGAGGTACTTGGGGCGGATGGACATGGCCCGCACCAGGGAGAGCCGCCGCTGTTCCCCTCCGGATAGCTGCCGGGCGGGAACTTCCAAAAGCCGTTCCTCCATGTGGGTCAGCTCCATGAGCTTACCAATGCGCTCCCGGCGCTGCCGCTTTGAGAGGGAGGTAAGGTTGACCATCGCCTCCTCCACATTGCTGCGGACGGAACGCATGGGATTCAGCGTCCCACTGGCATCCTGAAAGACCGCCTGGAGTTTTGTACGCCGTTTTCGCCAGTCCTCAGTGCTCCAGCCGGAGGTATCCTCTCCATCCAGAGAGATCGTCCCCTGATCTGGGGGCTCCAGGCCGACCAACAGGCGGGCCAGGGTGCTTTTCCCGGAGCCGGACTCCCCCACCAGGGAGGTAAAGGAGCCGGGCTCCAGATGAATGGACACATCCCGGAGCGCGGCAAAAGAGAGCCCATGTGCGCCAGCGTAAGTTTTGCTAATATGTTCGGCAATCAGTCCGTCCATGTCCATCCCTCCCTGCTCGCCGGGCGGTTTGCTTCGGCATATTCCTTGGTCCACGCCTGTTTTGGGTGTTCCAGAAGCTCCTGCATTGTTCCCTGTTCGGTCAGCATTCCATGCTCCATCACATAGACCGTCCCGCAGAGGGCGCGGAGTGCGGCAACATCGTGGGAGATAAACAGGATGCCGGCGGTTTCCCGCTGCTTCTCCAGAAGCTCCAGCAAAAGCGTTCGATTTTCCGCGTCCAGCGCAGAGGTGGGCTCATCGGCTAAAATGTACTTGGGATGCAGGGCCATCAGCAAAGCGGCCGCAGCCCGCTGGAGCATCCCGCCGGAGAGCTGGGCGGGATAACTGTCCAGCACCCGCCGGGGCTGGGACAGGCCCAGTTCCGCCAGAAGCGCCTCCGCCTGCTCCACCGCCTCTTTTCCGGAAACGCCTGTTCTCAGCCGCAGGGTTTCCTCCATTTGCCGCCCCAGTTTGAGTCTGGGGTCAAAGGCAGTCATTGGATTTTGCGGGATAAAGCCCAGGGTCGTTCCGCACAGTTCCCGGCGCTTCCGAGGGGACAAGGCCCACAGAGATTGTCCATCCACCTGGATCGTGCCGCCGCTGACCTGACAGCCGCCGCTTAAAATGCCGAGCAGGGCCTTGAGCAGCGTGGTCTTGCCCGCTCCGCTCTGCCCGGTCAGGCCCACAGCCTCTCCGGTCTCGAGTTGAAAAGAGATCTGCTTCAAAAGCTGGGCGCCGTTCCGGGCCGTTACAGATAAGTTTTGTACCTCAAGCACGAGCGGACACCCTCCTTTCGATCCAGCGCCCCAGCGTATGGAATGCCATGGTACACACCACGATCATCAAAACCGGGTACAGCGTGAGGCCGGGATAAGAGAGCAGATAGTGGTGCGTCTCCGACACCATGCTGCCCCAGTCCACTACATTGTCGCCCATGCCCAAGCCAATGAATGAAAAGCTGACGATGGACAGCGTCATATCCGCGCAGGAGAGGCAGATAAAGTGAAGGACATCCCAGACCAGATTGGGGAGGATATGGACAAACAGGATGCGGCGCGGCCTTGCACCGGAGGCCACCGCGCACATCACATAGGCTTTCCCCTGCTCAATCCCGGTCCGTGTCTGGACCAGCTTGATGACCCGCAGCATCAGGGAGGCCGACACCGCCACTACCATAGTGAACACGCTGTTGCCCCAGGCGGCAATAAAAATGATCAGGTAAGCGATGGGCGGGATTGCGGTGACCGCATTCAGTACCCCCTCCAAAATCAGGTTTTTGCCGTTCTTTCCGCCGCCCATGAGCAGGCCGGCCAGCGTTCCCAACACGGAAACCGTGACGGAGCCCACCAGGACGATCCCCAGTGTGGTCCGTCCGCCATAGAGCAGGCGGGACAGCACACATCGCCCCAGATTGTCCGTGCCGAGAGGGAACTCCGAACAGGGGGATAGAAATTTCTTGGTCAGATCCACCAGATCGGGATCATTGGGGGCGAGCAGGAATCCAAAAGCACAGACGCAGAGTACCAGAAGCGGCAGAATCAGCCCAGCCTTTGCCACAAAAGAATGTTTTCTCATGCCCGGCCTCCCACGGCCCGCATATCGCTTCTCAGGCCATATTGTAAAAGCTCCGCCGCTGTGTCCAAAAGCACCAGTGTCAGCGCCAACACCAGAACTGCGGCGTGGATCACCGGCGAGTCCCGCTTTACCACCGCGTCAATGATCAGGTAGCCCAGCCCGGACAGGGAGAACACCCGCTCTACAATGGCTGCATTGGCAAGGCACAGCCCCAGCATCTGGGCGAAGCTGGGTAAGAGGTCCACCACGGCGTGGGGGAATGCGTGAAACAGAAGGATGCGCCCTTCCCTCAGTCCGCGGCACCGTAAGTACATGGCATAGTCCTGCTCCATTTCTCGTTCCAAAGAGGCCGCCAGCATCTGCCCATAGAAGCAGATCCCCAGGACCGACAGGCAGAGCGCCACCGGAAAGTAGCGAGCAAAACCGCTGTTCCCCGAGACGCTGATCCAGCCCAGCCGCACCGCAAACAGGTCGATGAAAGCAGTCCCCAGATAGAAGCCGGGCACGGAAATGCCGATCATGGTCAGGAATGAGAGAATCATGCCTCCGGCTTTCTGCCGCCAGAGATACCCCAGCATCCCCACCCCCAGGACCCCAAGGGACATGATTACAGCGGAATAGGCCACCACCGTCAGTGTAACGGGTACTGTTTTCGCCAATTCCTCCGTCACCGGGTTTCCTGTCCCCAGGGAAATACCGAAGTCCATGTGGAGCGCGTCCACCACCCAATCGAAATACTGCACCGGCAGCGGCTTGTCCAGGCCCAGCATGACGCGTGCTTCGTCGATCTGCTCCTGGGTGACGACGGCGGAATTGCGCTTCACATACGCTGTGGCCGGATCAATGGGAGAGAGGCGCATCAGCAGAAAAGAAAGAAGCGTGACCGCAAACAAGGTCAGCAGGACGACAACAGCCCGCCGAATGAGATAGCGTCTGGTCCGCTGTGCCATAAGATCACCTCCAAAAGTTAGTTACTGCTAATCATCTGCCAAGGAAAAAGCGCACCGAACTCGATGCGCTTTCTGGCAGATACCCCCGCGTACAAGGGCATTATAGACGATTTTCTGTTGTTTCACCACTCCCGCAGGACGCTGTCTGCTCCTATCAGACAAAAAGTTTTTCGGTACTCCGTTGGGGTGTGCCCTGTGTACTGCCGGAACACCTCGGAAAACTTACTGGCGTTCTGGTACCCCACCTTGCCGGCGATTTCCGTCACATCCAGCTTCGTTTCCCGCAGAAGCCCTGCCGCTGTGTGCATACGGTAGGCTTGCAGATAAGCATTGATGGTGGTTCCGTACACCTCCTTGAAGCACTTTTTCATGGAGGTCAGCGGAAAGGAAAAGGTCTGGGAGAGTTCTTGCAGGGTAATGCGGCGATCCAGGTGCTCTACCAGATACTGCCGGACTGATTTAATCTGTTCCACCTGGGTCCGGTCTACATACGGCCGTTCTTCTCCGCGTGCCGTGATCTCCGGGGAGCCGAGGAAGAGGAACAGCTCCATCACCTTGAGCTTGAAATAGCCTGCCCGCAGATTTTCCGGCGCATGGTAAAGTTCAGAGAAAATGTGCTGAATGGACTCAGTGGCCCGCATGATGAAGCAGGAGTTGCGGGCGCACAGACGGTCCCGCATGGCGAAGAGGTCGCAGTACAGCCCTTCACCCAACGCCTCCGATACCTGACGCAGCACTCTGTCCGCCACCGGAATATCCACCGCGATGGTGATGCCGTGGTAGTGGGACAGGGGGAACCAGGTCTCGCGGGTCCGGTTGGTCATGACATTGACGGCCAGATCACCCTCTCCCAGATAGACTGCGCTCCCATCTGAAAATTCACACTCAAACCGGCCAAGCCGGCAGTGATTGATCTCCAGCAGGTCGGCCCGGGGGTCCTCCCGGTGCGCCACTCCGCAGGACATATGAATATCATCATAGAGCAATTCGATTCCGGGGAACACTGGGTAGCGGGTAATGACGCCCTCTCCGGTTTCGTTTTCCATCTTGTAGACAGAACAATTCTCTCCCTGAATGATAGTTTGAGCCGCCTCCCCCTGCAGAACCTGGGTTTTAATCAGCTCCTCGTCCGCAAAGCGGACATGATTCAAGCCGGCTCGTTTCTCTTGGCTGTACTCCATCAACCACATCACCTCCTCTGACGCGCTACAAAAAATATACCCCGGCGCTCCTGTGTTAAGTTCGCTTGGGATTTTGGGGAAACCATCCCCGCTCTACCCGCCGTGCCTGTTCTTTCAGTTCCCGGATGCTCCAAAGAAAAGCCACGCCCACAAGTCCCAAAAGAATAGAGAGCAGCCCATGTGCAAACAGCGCCAAACCCAGGCAGATCAGCCCGCACAGGAGAAACAGCGGCCAAATCTTTTGAGAAAAGTGGTATTCACACCAGATTACCAGCGGATGAAAGGCTCCAATCACCAGCAGAGAGGCCGCTCCGACTGCGATCCCCTCAAAATTCAATTCCATAGAAGTCCCTCCCCAGCCCATGATACAACGGAGTCCGGCAGGCAGATAAGCCGCCGCATCAAGCCTCCAGCTTCCAACTGTTGGCCTTGGCCCGGACATGAACAAAGTCGGCATACAGGCCAGGTTGGGCGATCAGTTCCTCATGAGTACCCCGCTGGACA
Source organism: Clostridium sp. DFI.5.61 (assembly GCF_024462915.1). Taxonomy (NCBI): domain Bacteria; kingdom Bacillati; phylum Bacillota; class Clostridia; order Eubacteriales; family Clostridiaceae; genus Clostridium; species Clostridium sp. DFI.5.61. Next base: position 78,478 of record NZ_JANGBZ010000002.1, on the reverse strand, counting down.
ATGTGCCCGCCATTGAGGACCAGGATCTGGTCGGCATTGCGCACCGTTTTCAGCCGGTGAGCGATTAGAATCAGGGTTTTTCCCTTTGTCAGAGAGGAGATCGCGGCCTGGAGTTCCGCTTCATTCTCGGGGTCTACGCTGGCCGTGGCCTCGTCCAGAATTACGATGGGCGCATCCTTGAGCATGGCCCGGGCGATGGAGATACGCTGTTTCTCGCCCCCGGAGAGGGAGCCGCCGCCCTCTCCCAATACCGTGTCGTAGCCATCCGGCAGGGCCATGATAAAATCGTGGCAGCAGGCGGCCTTGGCAGCGGCCACCACCTGCTCATGGGCGGCGTCCGGGCGGCCGAACTTGATGTTGTTCTCCACCGTGTCGTTGAAGAGATATACCGACTGAAACACCATAGAGATGTTTTTCATCAGGCTGTCCAGCTTGTACTCCCGCACATCATGGCCGCCCACGATGATCCTGCCGCCCTGAACATCCCAGAAGCGGGCGATGAGATTGCACAGAGTGGTCTTTCCGCCGCCGGAGGGCCCCACCACGGCGGTGGTGCTGCCGGCGGGGACGGTAAGGCTCACATGCTCCAGAATGGTCCGCTCCCCATAGGCGAAAGAGACATCCTCAAACCGGACAGAGGCATCCTCCGGTTGAAGTTCCGCTCCGTCAATATCCATCACCGGCGTATCGTCGATGGAGTTGGCCTTATCCATGGAGGCGCCCAACATCTGGAGATTGTCCGCCATATTGCCGGCGCTCTCCAGTTCCGCATAGAGCATAAAAGAGGCAACGAGCATCAGCAGGCACCGGGTCAGGGGCAGGCTCCCACCGGAATAGAGCGCCAGAGCGCACACGGCCAGCGCCACGGCGAACAGCCGCACCGTAATCTGCCGCAGACCCATCCAGGGGGCTACGGAGTGCTCCAGCCCCAGGGCCTTTTCACAGCTTTCATCCACAGTTTTCTGCACGGCCTGGCCGCTGTCCTTGTCCAGTCCATAGGCCTTGACCACGCTCATACCCTGGATGTACTCCAGCACTGCCTCCACCAGCTTCATCTGGGCGTGCTGGCGGGCAGGGCCGGTCTTGAGCAGGGACCGCTGGCTCAACTCCGTAACCAGCAGATAGGCCAGGATGCCCGCGATAGCCAGCAGACCGAGCCTCCAGTCCACAAGCAGGATCGCCAGACACATAGCCAGGGTGTTGAGGAAACCGCCGATGACGCTGACCAGGCAGCGGGCGGCGTTGTTCTCCACATCCCCCAGTGTGGTGGTAACTACGGCGGTAATGTTGCCCAAGGAGTTGTCGTTGAAGTAGCCCATGGGGATGTAGCGCAGCCGGTCCCCGATATGGACCCGCTTTTCCGCCACCATGAAATAGCCCGTCTCCGTCTCCGCGTTGGTGGACCAGTACGAGCAGGCGGTCCGCCCCGCCACGGAAACCAGCATGATGCCGATCACGGGCCATATGCTCAAGTTCGCGCCGCCCACCAGAATCTCCAGGGTCAGCATCAGGGCCCAAAACTGGAATGCGGTGAACACAGCCCCCAGGAACGCCACGAGCATGGATTTTTTCAAAAGGCCCCTGCGGCTGCCTGCAAAGGCAGAAATTTTCCGAAGCACACTGAACATCTCTTATTCCTCCTCTCCGTCCCGAACGCCCAGATAGGACTGCCACATCTGCCGGTACAGCGGGCAGGAGGCCAGAAGCTCCTCCTGCTTCCCCTGGGCGGCGATCCGGCCGCCTTCCACTACAGCGATGTTGTCCGCGCCGGCTACCGTGCCCAGCCGGTGGGCAATGACGATCAGGGTCTTGCCCTTCGTCAGACGGGAGATGGCCTGCTGGATGACCGCTTCATTCTCCGGGTCGATGCTTGCGGTAGCCTCGTCGAGAATGACGATGGGCGCATCCTTCAGCATGGCGCGGGCGATGGAGATACGCTGCTTTTCACCTCCGGACAGGTGGCCGCCGCCCCCGCCGCAGATGGTGTCGTAGCCCTGATCCAGCTGACGGATGAAATCATCGCACCCGGCAGCCCTGGCTACCGCCTCGACTTCCGCATCGGTGGCGTTCAGACGGCCCATGCGGATGTTGTCCCGCACCGTGCGGTCAAAGAGGTAGTTGTCCTGAGATACATAGGCGATCTGGCGGTTGAGCTGTTCCAGCGGGATTTTCCGCAGGTCCACACCGCCCAAGGCGACAGAGCCGCCCGTCACATCCCAGAAGCCGGCGATGAGCTTGGCAATGGTACTCTTACCGGAGCCGGAGGGACCTACAAGAGCGGTCACTGTCCCCGGCCGGATGTCCAGGTTTACATCGTGGAGCACTTCACCGTCCTCCTGCTTGTAGGCAAAGGACACATGATCCAGCCGGATACCCAGCCCATTCAGCTTCGTCTCTGCCGTGGGACGCTTCAACTCTGGGGCGTCCAGAATGGCAGAAATCTCGCCCACATTGGTGCCCACCACCGCCAGTTCATCCACAAAGGTCATAGCCGATACCAGCGGTCCGGTAAGCCCCAGGGACAGCACGACGATGGTGAGGAATACAGCTGTGCTCAGGCTTCCGCCGCCCCACAGCAGCAGACCCACCGGCAGGACGGGCAGCAGCACCGAGGGGATGACCGCCTGCATGACCGCCATATACTTCTGGTTATCCGCCATCCAGTCCACATAGTATTGGGCGTTTTCCGTCACGGCATCGGAGTACCGCTTGTAGGACCCGGCGGACTGGCTGAACGCCTTGACCACCTGGATGCCTCCCACATACTCCACGATGGCATTTGCCATGCGGCGGCCCACCTCCACGGCGCCCTGCCAGCGGACGGCGTAAGTCTTGCTGCTCTGGGAAGCCACCACGATCCCAATCACCGTGGTCACCAGGGAGGCGAGCCCCATTCGCCAATCCAGGACGAAGATATAGACCGCGATGCTCACCGGCACCAGCAGATTGGAGGTCATCTCCGGCAGCAGATGAGCCAGGGTGGGCTCCATCCCTTCCACCCGGTCCACAATGGTGGTTTTGTACTGGCCGGAGGGCGTGTCCAGGATCGTCCCCATGGGCACCCGGCTCAGTTTGGAGAGCAGATTTTGCCGCACCCGGCGCAGCGTGTGATAGGTGGCCGTGTGGGACAGGCTGGTAGACCATGTGGAAAACAGCGCCTTTCCCCCATAGCCCGCCAGAGCAAGGCCGCACCAGGGCAGACAATCCGCAAGGCCACCCCCTTCCAGCAGCAGCCCAATCATAGCGGCTACGCAGAAGTAGGGCACCATACCGCAGGCCACCCCCAGCACCGCCAGGGCTACCGAAGCATAAAATCCACCGTGCTCACCACTTGCCCAGCCCCACAGCACAGCAAAGGGTGAGGGCGCTTTCTTGTGATCCATAACCTAAAACCCCTTTCTTTTGGTTAGTAAATGCTAACTTAGAATCAAAAGGAAAACCCTTTATTCAAAGGGAATTCCAAGGAGACGGAACCAGCCCGCGGAGTAAAAATTCCGCAGATCATCCATATAAACCATCGCTTTTTCCCGCGGCATATCATGGCGGATCGTCTCAAACATCCCATTGAAAAGCGCGGTGGACATGATGTGGATCAGCTCATCATCCAGACGCCGGATGGGATAGCCGGCGTCCACCATTCGATCCACCAACAGCCGTCCGGAGTGGTCCTCGATTTCCGCCAGGGTATCCAGATAATGCTCGTATTTTGTCCCGGAGGAACAGCAGGCGATGAGCTTGAATGCGTCAAAGTGGTCGTAAAGAAAGTCCATCATCCAGGATGCTTCCTTGTCCGGCACCTCCGGGAGCTTTTGAAGTTGCTCCTCCAAGTTTCTTCCAGCAAAGGTCTGTTGAAGGGTCCGATACCGCTCTACCAGCTCATGGGCAGGCTCTCTCACCAGTCCGTCAAACAATGCCTCCTTGTCCGTATAGTAGCGGTAAATCGCCCCAGTCGTTACTCCAAGAGAAGCCGCGATGCTTTTTAAGGATGCTCCCCGGAAGCCGTTTTCCATAAATTCCCGCTTCCCAGCCTCCAGCAGATCCGCCCGCAGCTTTTCGTTTACAGGGCGCATATTGTTCACCTCTTTCGATAACTATATTATTTAATAACGATATTATCTTAAAACGAGCGTCTGTATTTGTCAAGCCCCTATCATAAAATCATGACAATATACGGATGGATTTGTTCATCAGATAATAAATCCGCAACTATCTTGGATGGCAGTTACGGTTCATTTAACTGAAGATGTGTAACTGTGTCAATAAAAATCTTTGAAAGCAAGGGGCAGGCTATACTAGTCCTTAAAGATCCCTTCTTCCCTTCTCCGGAAGTTTATGTTATTGAGTTTGGAATACTGTGTGTGAAATTATAATTTGAGGGCATAGTTATCAGCGTGATGTTCCTTGTGATGATTGAGGCATCTTGCCCCTTAGTGATCTGGTTTGAGTACCACTTCACATAGGGAGGGTGGCTGGTATTTTTGATTGCCGGTCTACTCTACCTGTTCACCGCACTTTTCGGTCAGGGCTCTTTCTCTATTCTTCCGAGACCGTTGGGCGTTACCTGCATATGGCGAATCTGGGAGTTGAAAGAGCAAACCCGCAGGGTGGAACGGGGTTGGTTTCCCAAAAAACAAAGCGAAAATAGAAACTGGGGGAGTTTTTATCCCTGTCTCAACCTGTCCTCTTGACAGAGTACGTGTAGTTTTATATAATTATTCTGCGGTTAGTTATGGCTAACCACAAGATGCATCCTGTTATGTTCGCAAAAACCGCAACTAGAAAAGAGGGCAATTATGTTCAATTACCTGGAAATCCTTGGATCACAGAACCTCCCCATTAAAGCTGATCTTTCCCATTTATCCCCCACAGCCCTAGACGGTGGATGCCATTTGCAGAAAAGGCAGTGGCAGACACTGGTGTGGGCGGTACAGCCACGTTTAAAAACAAACGTAGATTTAAGGCCGTTCTGATCCTATGGAAACACTGGTTATCTATGGCCTGCTGATTCCCTTTGTGGGCACCTCGCTAGGGTCTGCCTGCGTCTTTTTCCTGAAGAAAGGTTTGGGGGATCGGGTGCAACGGGGGTTGACCGGCTTTGCTTCTGGTGTCATGGTTGCTGCGTCTATCTGGAGCCTGCTGATTCCTGCTATGGATCAATCCTCCGGGGCGGGTTCTTTGGCCTTTCTGCCAGCGGTCATTGGCTTTTGGGCTGGCATCCTCTTTCTGCTGGGGTTAGATCATCTGATTCCACACCTCCATCAAAAGAGTCACCACGCAGAAGGGCCTCATACGCGGTTGCGGCGCTCTACCATGATGGTGCTGGCTGTCACCCTTCATAACATTCCGGAGGGAATGGCTGTAGGCGTGGTCTATGCAGGCTACCTAGCCGGAGACGGTCAAATCACCATGATGGGCGCTCTGGCCTTGTCTTTGGGCATCGCCATCCAGAACTTCCCCGAGGGAGCTATTATCTCCATGCCCCTGCGAGCGGAGGGAATGAGTAAACCCCGAGCCTTTGCGGGAGGCGTACTCTCCGGTGCAGTAGAACCCCTGGGCGCTCTATTGACGATTCTGGCTGCTGGACTGGTGGTCCCGGCTCTTCCTTACCTGCTGAGTTTTGCTGCTGGTGCTATGATTTATGTGGTAGTGGAAGAACTGATCCCAGAAATGTCCCAGGGAAAGCACTCAGATATTGGTGCGCTGTCCTTCGCTGTGGGGTTCACTCTGATGATGGCACTTGATGTGGCGCTGGGATAGAGGAACCTGAATATTTTGCGGCGAATTCAGGAATAGCTCTCACAGACAACACAGGTATATTTAGCGTCAATCGGGAACGCTGCAAATGCAATAAGCTTCTGGCCCCCAAAAAGCCGGGGAGTAAAAAAGAACGCTAGGATATCTTTACTGTCTAAGAAAAATATTTCTGCCCGATGCAATAAAACACTTTGTCTGCGCGTTATATAGATGAACAGCAAAAAAACAGCCCCCCCGAAATTGCTGGAACAACAACTTTAGGAGGACTTTATGATGAAAAAGAATTTTCCTAAGATCCTGGCAGGCTGCACCGCTATGGTGCTCATGACCGGAGCACTGCTCGTTCCCTCAATGGCGGTGAACGCCTCCGCCCATCAGGCGGTTCCCCATCTCCAACAGGCGTCCTATATCGGCGAGGCCAAAGCGAAGGAGATTGCCCTGAATCACGCTGGGGTGGATGCTTCCAAGGTGTCCTGGATCTTCGCCAAGCAGGACTATGACCACGGCCGGATGGAATACGATGTGGAATTTCTGTTTGGGAACAAGGAGTACGACTACAAAATCGACGCATCTACCGGCACTATTCTCGGCTTCGATTATGATATTGAATGGCACATGACCGGTTCCGACACGGTGTCTCAGTCCAGTACCGATATTGGTGCGGAGAAGGCCAAATCCATCGCTTTGAAGCACGCAGGCTTGGCCGCCTCGGATACTGCGTTTATCTATGCCAACCTGGACTATGAGAACGGCCTCCGGGTGTATGATGTGGAGTTTTTCTCCGGCAATAAGGAGTATGACTACAAGATCAATGCCGCCACCGGGGATATCGTGAGCTTCGATCAGGATATTGAATGGTATGCGGCGGGCGGTTACCAGGCCCAGGCCAATACCGATATTGGCGCGGAGAAGGCCAAGTCCATCGCCCTGGAACACGCGGGCGTGGCTGCGGCGGACACGGTATTCATCAATGTCGAGCTGGACTATGACGACGGCATGAGAGTGTACGACGTGGAATTCTTCTCTGGGAACAAGGAATATGACTACAAAATCGACGCCGCCAGCGGCGCGATCCTGGGCTTTGACTTTGATGTGGAGTGGTACACGGTTTCCAGCAAGGCCAGCGACTACATTGGCGAGGCGAAAGCGAAGCAGATCGTGGAGCAGGCCGCCGGTACCACGGGAGTTTACACCGAGTTCAAGCTGGAGGTGGATGACGGCCGTGTGCTTTACGAGGGCGAGATGCGCAGCGGCTGGATGGAATATGAGTTTGAAATCGATGCCGTGACCGGCGCGATCCTGGATTGGGACGCCGACTGGGATTGACCGCCACCTTCCAGATCAGATTCACTAACTTCTTGCAATCTGTCAAATGAGATGGCAAAATAAAACCAAGCGAGCGGTGCCCTGCACGTAACTAGTCTTACGTGCAGGGCACTATTTTTCTTTACATAGGAGTTGTATTTGCTATGCCAAGGACAGAATTTCAAAATTTCCAGTGCCCCCTGCACATTCAAAATGAGAAAAATTTGTAATCGCGTTAATAGGGCGAATTCAAAATCATTTAATGATGCATAAGAAGATTATCATGCCTTTCATTGGTCTGCTGCTATTCAGTCCGAGAAGCGAGTTAGTGATTTCAGAGCCAAAAAACTTTCGGCACTGATCGCATGTTCCATCTTGCATGCATCGCTGGAAGCAATGTTTTCGTCAACACCAAGACTAACCAGCAGATTGAACAGGACGTTGTGTTTTTCCATCATCTCTTTGGCGATTTTTAACCCTTTTCTGGTCAGGTGGATTTCTTTCCTATCGTCCACGCAGACAAATCCCTCTTCGACAAGTGACCTGACAGTAGTGGATACGGTAGGGCGCGAAACAGATAAATAATCAGCCAGCTGATAAGGACGGACCTCCCCCCAGCGCGACAAGCTATAAATCGCTTTTACGTAGTTTTCCATTGTCTCTTTCAAGACCATAGAGCAGCGTCGTCCTTCCTAGCGTTTTACAAGGCAACGGGAATCATAGCATACGTGTAGAAAAAGGTTGCGGCTTTCCAACAGAAAAGCCGCAACCTTCTCTTTCACATATCAGTTGTGACCCTTACCGCAGCTGCAGTGGGAACTATCTTTCTTGGAACCACAGGAGCAGCCGTCCGGGCATCCAATGCACTTTTTACCGCTCTTTTTCGCTTTGTAGACATAGAAAGCGGCAGCCGCAACAATGACCACAAGAACTGCAACTACAATGAAATCAATCATCAGGACTTCGCCCCACTTAACGCATACTCACTCTTGAGATCCTTCTGGGTTCTCATGCACAGGTAGACAAGGATCGCCGCAAAGACAACCACCGCGATGAGGCCGGGGGCAAAGCCCGCGCCCAGAGAGCCGGTGGTGATCAGCGTGCCGATCTGGTAAACCAGGTAGCCCACCGTGTAGCCGGTGCCCAGCTGCAGGCCGATGCCGGCCCACAGCCACTTCCCGCTCTTCATCTCAGAGTTCATAGCGCCAATAGCGGCAAAGCAGGGCGGCGTGTACAGGTTGAACATCAGGTAGGCCAGAGCAGCTACCTTGGTGATGGCGATGACACCCGCCACCTCGGCGCCTGCGCCTTCCATCATCTCCAGCGCATCGGTATCGATCAGGTTCTCCAGGCCCACGAAGCAGACGGCCAGGGTACCCACCACGTTCTCCTTGGCAATAAAGCCGGTAACAGCGGCGGCGGCCAGCTGCCAACTGAGCACACCCACGATGGGGACCAGCAGGTACGCAAAGGGTCCAGCGATGGAGGCAAGGATGGAGCTGTCGGCAGTCTCGGCCACCTGGAAGCTCCACGTGAAGGTCTGCATGATCTGCACGGCGGTGTTGCACAGCAGGATGATCGTGGCAGCCTTCACGATGTAGGCCCAGCCCCGGGCGCACATGGCCTTGAAGGCAAACACCAGGGAAGGCACTTTGTATTCGGGCAGCTCGATGATGAAGAAGGATTTCCGGTTCTTGTATCCGGCGATCTTGTTTACCAGCAGAGCGCCCAGGAAAATAAGTATGATACCGGTGAAATACATGAGGAAGCTCACCCAGCCCGCGTCGTCAAAGAAGGCGCCGGCAAACAGGGCGATGACGGGGATCTTGGCGCCGCACGGCATGAACGGGGTCAACATGGCGGTCGCCCGGCGTTCGCGCTCGTTGCGGATGGTGCGGCTGGCCATAACACCGGGGATGGCGCAGCCAGTGCCGATGACAAAGGGGATCACGGATTTGCCGGAAAGACCCACTTTCTTGAAAATGGGGTCCAGCACCACGGAGACACGGGACATATAGCCGCAGTCTTCCAGTAGGGCGATGAGGAAGTACATGATCATGACCAGAGGCAGGAAGCCAACCACAGCGCCCACGCCGCCGATAATACCATCAGCCAGCAGAGCGGTCAGCAGGGGGTTGGCGTCGGCCAGAAGCTCGGTCACATATCCCTGGAACGTCTCGATCCACGCTACCAGCGTGTCCGCAATCAGGGGGCCGACCCAGACCTGAGAGATCTGGAACACCAGGAACATTACCACCGCAAAGATGGGAATACCCAGGAGCTTGTTGGTGAGGATATTGTCAATGGCGTCCCCGGTGCCCTTCTCACGGGTGAGGACCTTCCGCTTCTCCACCTTGGACACGATCTGGTTGACAAAGGCAAAACGCTTGCGGTCGGCCTCTTCCACGACCTTTTTATCGGTCAGGTCGATATCGCCCTGGGTGTAAGGGGCTTTCTGCCCCTTGCCGTTCAAGGCGACTGCCGCATCCACCACCGCTTTCAGACCCTCGGAGGAGATAGATACCGTCTCCACAACGGGACAGCCCAGCTTGGCGGAAAGAGCGGCAACATCAATGGTGGTCTGCTTTTTTGCATTGATGTCGCTCTTGTTCAGGGCGACCACAACAGGAATGCCCAGTTCCAACAGTTGCGTGGTGAAAAACAGGCTGCGGCTGAGGTTTGTGGCGTCCACAATGTTGATGATGGCGTCAGGGTGCTCATGCCGCACATAAGAACTGGTGATGCTCTCCTCTGACGTAAAAGGCGACATGGAATAAGCACCGGGCAGATCTACGGCGATGAGTTCTTCTGTCCCACTGTAGTAGGCCTTCTTGATGGGGTGTTCTTTCTTTTCCACCGTCACGCCGGCCCAGTTGCCCACCTTTTCATTCCGTCCAGTAAGAGCGTTGTACATGGTGGTTTTGCCGGAGTTCGGGTTGCCTGTTAAGGCAATGCGCATGGGTATCTTCCTCCTCTTTCTGATGTTCTCTATATTACAACACACATCGGTTGCTATTCGCTAACCGTTATGTATAGTAAACCCCTATTTCGTGCCGCTGATCCCCCCCTTTGTCGGCATCAGCGGCACAGATCAGATCCATCAAATCAAAATTGCATCTGCCAACTGGTTATCAATGTTATACCGGCCGTCCTTGATGGAAACGACACAACTGTCCTTCAAATGAGAAACCACTGTAATGGGTTCCCCCTCATAACACCCAAGAGAAAATAGAAAGGTTTTCAACTCCTCGTCATCGGTGTCAATTTGCCGGACAATGTATTCCTTTTCTTCTACGGCATCTTTCAAAGTCATTTCGTTCACCTATTCTCTCATTTTATATTTCAGTCAGCAAAAGCTGGCGGCGACTCACGAAATAAGTTAGCATTTTCTAACCGGCTACATAATATATCGCAAACCATCGTTTTTGTCAAGAGTCATATTTACAGATTGTTCACTTTTGAATGGCAACTCTTATCCATCTCGAAAATCAAAATGATTGTAAAACTGCTACGATTTATGATATAATTGAAAAAACTGAACTAATGGAGGTCACTATGTCGATTTATGAATCCGGCCAGATGTATCTGGAGACGATCTATATACTCTCTCAGAAAAAGAGCCACGTGCGTGCAATCGACGTAGGCGAGCAGATGGGATACTCCAAGCCCAGTGTCAGCCGCGCTCTGTCAATTTTGAAACGGGATGACTATGTTTCTGTGGATGACACCGGTGGAATCTCTTTGACAGCGAAGGGTATGGAAGTTGCCAAAACAATGTACACTCGTCACACTGTTCTATCTCAACTACTCATGAGGTTGGGAGTGGATGAAAAGGCCGCTACAGAAGATGCCTGTAAAATTGAACATGTTATTAGCGAAAAATCTTTTGCGGCAATACAAAAATACTGGATGTAAATTTCTAATCACTTTGGGGCAAAATTTCATCCATGTGATATCAAGCATCACGCAAAAACAATTCTTCCTCTTTGGGATGAGCCATCGGACGATTTTCTTCTCTCTATATTGAGGAATCACCAGAGTATTTGCGCTATACTGGTACTGGAAAGTAAGTCGAAAGAAAGTCGTGTCTACAGCACGAGTGAAAGGACCTATATCTGCTGTGATCTGAAAAGTCTTTATATTAGTATGGGTGTATTGCGTACAGTCTGGGCCCCATTGGCCACCAATCTCACAGTCGCGTATCTGAGCCGCACAGAAAAGGCCATCGTCCTAACAGTCATTTCTTTCCGCATAAATCTAATTGAACAATAATCAAATTTTTACACCCCTACACTATAAGGAGAGATGAAAATCATGAAAACCATTCGCCTGCTCTATCCAGATCACTTGAGCGGCGGTCTGGATACCTATTACTTTGGTGCCAACCTGCTGGCCCATATCCTGCCCGCCAACGAGAATCAGCCTCTATTGCGGGTCGAAATCGCACCGCCCGATGGAAAAGAGAGGACGGTGAAGGACGGTATCCGCGCCCGGGAGGAAGTGACCGAAGGCATCCGCCGGGCGGCACAGGTGATCGAGGCGGCCCAGCCGGACAAGATTATCACCATTGGCGGAAACTGCATCGTGTCTCAAGCTCCCTTTGACTATCTGCACGGGCGCTACAGCAATGTGGGCATCATCTGGATCGACGCCCATCCGGATGTTTCCACGCCGGCGGACGGATACCCCAATGCTCACGCTATGGTGCTGGGGTCCCTAATGGGGCACGGTGACAAAGAACTCTCCACGCTGATGAAGCACCCCAAGTTCCGGGCCGATGAGATCTTATATGTCGGACTCCAGGGCCTCCACGATTATCAGGAGCGTTTTCTGAACGAGAGCGGAGTCACCTATAAGGTGCAGACAGAGGACTTTATTTCAGATGAGGAGATTCAATCCTTCCTGCGGCGTTTCGACCATATCCTGGTCCACCTGGACATTGACGTACTGGATCCCTGGCTGTTCCACTCCACCTATTTTGCCAATCCGTCTCTGACTGGGGATGGCAGCAGTGGAGGCCAGATGACAATGGAGCAACTCTCCCATATGCTGCACACTATCACCAGCCAGTCTGATGTGGTGGGCCTGACCATCGCGGAATATCTCCCCTTTGACGAAGAGAAATTACACAATGTTTTTTCGGATCTCCCTCTGTTTAGGGAATAACACGTGATGCCGAAGCACAAAAAACACCCGCAGATTTTTTAAATCTGCGGGTGTTTCTGTTTCTTTTGTGGTATGCATTAAATCGAAGAAATCACATAGATAAAAGCACAATCGCTTGACGTGTGACAAGCAACTGAAGCCTTTATGAGATTCCGTCTGAAAAATCCCACTCGACGTTATACTTTAGATCTTCACATAAAATTGTGTCCAAGAATTCATCAATGTATTCCTCCGCATCGCGGTCCTCCGGGATGGGAATAATCATCTCAATTTCTGGAGTAAAACAACTGGGCTTCACCCAAATCGTTCTTTTTTCCATTACTGCCTCCAACTTCTACGCAATTCTGCCTTTAGACTGGCATTGATTGTTTCTTCAACTACCAAGTCAAGCAACTGTATCCATCTTTCACTATCCCTGATATAGCGAATTGCCTTGTCTACCACCTGTGCTTCAAAATCTTTGTGCGCCACTTCATCTTCCACCATATCCCGTAAATCAGGGACTTCCATATTTCCTCCTAGAAAACTGATTTCTTTGTAGATGGACGGCTAACATAAAAACTATTTGATCAGCACCAGGCGGTCATGGATGCAATATGCAGATCTATATTCCCTGACCGCGTTTTGGAATTCGCTATCTGGTACAACAATAGCGGTTTCGAAGAATTTCTCATCTACTGTACAGCCACCGGCCCCCTCTCCGATATAAATCATCATGGCCGTGGGGTTTATCTCTCGCATTGACATCAGAGAATGGTAGCAGGCGTCGTCAGTGTATGGCCAGCTGCAGAGAACCAACTCGACCTCTTTCCCATATTTTTGGATGGCTTCAACTGCACCGATCTGTTCAACGCTGGTCCAAGGGTGTTCATACCACCATTTATGTTGTTCCGACCAACTAAAATCATCTGTACAGCGGATATCCACACCGAAATTTTGCAGCCCCTTGGAAAGTGCTCCAGATCCGCCCATAATTTCCAGGCACTTACGGGTACCGATCCAAGACGCGAGAGGCCGCAACCAGTTGTTAGATAAAAAGCAATAGCCCGCAAAATGTATGACATCGTCCCGAGCCAGCATAGACCCTTCATCCAGGCATGCATCTTCCCATGAGTATGAATCCTCCATCTTTGGTGGCCACGCTTCCGGAATGTTATGCTGCTTCAGCAGTCCTATCGCATTTGAGTACTTTGCTGCCTTCTCTTTAAAATTAAAATAATAATCCATTGTTATTTATCACTCTTTCTAAGTGAATTTATCATTCTTCCTTTGCAGAATATAGTACCACATATCCATCTGCCTTTGAACCGAGGATGCTGATCTCGGCAGCCTTCCACTTCCTTGCCGGCTGGTAAAACAGTGTAATATGCTCCCCTAAGAATTCCTCCAGCTGTGGCGCGTCTGCAGATGTCAGTACAAGTTGCACCAAGCCCTCATCAATAGAGTAAGCGCGAATGCATGGCATGTCATTCAACGCACTTTTGTAAAGTTCGCATTCCAGTGTCACGGACCCTACGGCATATGCCGCATGTAAGCGAAGTAATTCTGCGTAAGATGGACAGACAGGATAAAAGCCCTCGATTGCGCTTTTGTCGTATACCAAGCCCCTGCGGCCGGAATAAATCTCAGCAATATCCCCTTGCGTTAAATGGAGCGCGCTGAAGATGTAGTCATCAGCATCTTTCCAATCCCTGTTCCTGAAATCGGAGGAGGTGCGCACCTCTTTACGTAGAAGTTCCAATACTTCGTAAAATAAATCTTTTTCGCGCTGCGTCATGTACTCCCTCCTCCACATGAGACCTGAGATACTTTCTTTTCCGGCAATTGACGGGGTTCATAGCGGCGTTCTTTGCGGGCGTTGGGTCCAATTTTTTGGAACAAGCGTGCTGTCGCCAACATGGGCGTGTCTTCACAAATATCAAACTGCCATTGATTCTGCTGCACATCCCAAATGCCCCATTTCTTGCCGCAGAGTCCCTGATAATAAACACTTTGTTTCATATCAGCAAAACCTTTCTTTGTAATTGAAATCTATGATTGTTCTGCAATACCTGCGGTGGCTGCTTTCTGCCTTTTTAGCGTTATACTCGATCCACGCAATGTATCTGCGATGATGTTCGTCTTCTCCGCTCTTAGGGTATCATGATGATGTCTTCTGCCCGGATCAGCCTTGCCATCAAGTCACTGCTTGGATATTGCTGATAAATCCGATCCACTATCATATTGTAGGTGGAGGGGTTCATCGGCCGCTTTTGATCCAGTTCTCTACAGTGTTGATGCAGATGTTCAGACTGTAGGTGGCCGAGTGAGATTACCCGCATCTCTTTTAGTTCCCCACTTGCAGTATCCACCGCGCAGATGAGCATGGGCGCACCTTTCCCCTCCGGGATGTTTGTCTGGTAATCCAACTGGTTCATTTTAAACCGCGGTTCATAAGGTGCGTCAAACCAGGGATTGTTTCCGGCTTTGAGGAGAAAGAACAAACTGTCATTTATCCTGACAAAACCAAGCCGCAGCGGGCCACGGGTAATATCAGAAATTTCCTGCTCCGTTATGCCCGGATACCCCACCACGATCTGCCACCATGGGTCCAAGTAATCCGCTTGAACATACTCCTGGCCTGTCCTCCACTCGGAACGGAAATCTCCCGCTTTATAATGTAAGAACTCCAAAACGAATCCATCCTTTCCTTGTTGTCTGCTCCATGTTTCTGTATCAGCTATCCGATAACACTGTTTTGCAAGAGGGAATCACTTCGGCGTAACCCGCGCAATCAGATATGCCTCTGGATTTGCCTTGATACATGCCGCGGTATGCTCATCCACTATTGTCCTGAAAAATGGGTACCCAAACTCATTCTCCACATATACCGCATGGTCGGCAAAATCATACCACATGTCATCCAGTTCACGAGTTGCGCACACAAGTTGGTATGTCATGTCGGTATCCATCGGCAGTTCATCTTCTGGCGGAAGATGTCCCGCTCCTATACCGGGACACATGTTTTTGATCGCCCGCAAAAATTCGACTCTGATTTCGCGGTTCCATGCATCCAAACGCTCCAAAACTTTCTCTGGTTCATACAATCCAAAAATAATGTTTTCTGGCGCAACCGTCTCGTACAAATATGCATCAGGATCAGAAGCCGTATTGCAGTAAGCATCCTGAAGCGCCTTGAGGACAGATTGGAAGTCCCCCTGTCTGAGCTGCGAAGCCTCTTTTGGCAAATTGCCAGGCTCCAAATTCAATGCGGTGAAAGAAGTAATAATTTCCATAACCGTTCTCCCTTATATCTGTTTTCTGGCCGCAAGAGTTTCCGGACATTGATAGTCGCAAGATTCTTATCGGGAAAAGAGTCCATACCCCACTTTACCGATGTGTCGGCCCTTATCATCAGCACCGCAAAATTGCAAATTGGGAATGTCATCATCTTTTATTTCCAGTTTCAATGATGGATCGGCCTTCTGCAAAAGAAAAATCCACAGTCGGGCCATCTCTGGCACATTGACAATGCCTTCTCCCATCCCGGAACTGTTTTCAAACTGGAACCCCATATCTTTTAGAACTTGGACTGTTTCTGCGTCAATTTCATCTTCTCCGTATTCCGAGCAGATGCTTTCAATATCAACCTCTGTAACTTCTGGGATCTTATAATGTGCTTCGCGCACTGTTTCCACAGGCGCATTAGACGCTACGGTGAAATCTTCGGATCGGCCATGACCATCACCGCTCCAGTCCCCAATGGATAAGTGAAACTGATACATATTTTGTCAACTCCTATTGAATTTGATTGTTTGTTTCCATCTTTTCAGGTAGCAAGTTGAGCGTGCGATATTGCTTCCGCTATACAGCAGGCCCTGCCATATTTGGCGTATCAAGCATGGCAGTCCAGCGATAACAACAGCGTATCGTCCGGGAGCGCATCAATGAAGCGATCAACTTTCTTGCGCCAGTTTTCCTCATCTGAAACTTCGGTGTCACTGTCGGACCAATCATCGCTGTAGTTGATCCAACCATTTTCATCTACGCAGGCATGGGGCTCCATTTGGCACAGGTAATGCATATCAGAGCCGAACTGCTCCAGCGTTTCGCACCCTTGGAAGCATCCCCTGCCCCACTTTTTGATTGGGCCCTCATCCATTTGTACAAGCCGGCATTCCGCTGGGCCTCCTCCCTGCGCGCACCATGCCCCATATTGATGAAACTGCTCAACTGGCACTTTCTCACGGTACTTTTTTAGAGCATCCCAGGCGATATTCCTCTTTTTTGCTCCGGCTACCCAACGATATCCTTCTGGTGTGTAGGTCTGCTCATCGTGCTGATACTCAAAAACACCATAAGAGCCTGTGACCGCAAATGGGCAATCGACGGGGACCAGGAATTGATTTCGATATCGCCCTCCGACCACAAATGAATTCCAGTAGCCCTGTGGATTGTAAAAGTAACCGCTCCGCCAATTAAGGAATTCGTTTCCGACGTATTGCAGGACATAGTCCACGAATGCGGGCTAGACTTTCTTGAAAGGACAGTCGAGAAGCAACTGCATCTTCTTGGCCTTTTTCGTTCGCTTTTCCCGCTGCAGCGGGCCAAACCTCCGTTTGCAGATTAGCCCGTCTTTCACGACATAGTCTTTAGAGAATCCATAATCGTATATAGGCACAATCCGGCCATTCAACAGCCGCACAAAGTCATCCCTTTTCGTCTCATATTCGCGTATGGCCGCCTCCGTTTCATCCTCAAACTCTTTCGGAGTTTGTTCGTTCGGAATCATACTATATGGGGCCATGATCTGATCGGATAGGGCCTCGGCCAAGCCCTCATAGCGATGTTGATCCGTGATAACAATATTTTCTAGGTCGAGATGTTGGTTCTGTACTTGCGAATAGTAGAGGCAGTGTTCCATAACCATTCCTTGCTTGATCACCTCATCCGGGATAGACCTAGCGGCCTCTTCAAGGTTCTCAGGTAATGCGATGGCTGCGATGACAGAAATGTGACTCATATTATCAATATCCTCCCTTTTGATCTTCATCGTTTTGCGTTCAATTTGCACGGTTCCTCCCGTCTTCAATGGACGCTGGAACAATGGTATGATCTGCTGTAACCCAGAGGGGCTCATAGCAGGTGCTCAAATTCCAGTGCCAAGAAATCAGGCATGTGGTTGCCATCCAGTGCTGCCATTGTGGTTCTGAATTACATATTGTTCGCACCTCATTTCTGTTTAGGATAGAAAAGATATATAAAAAGCACATGGATACGGCTTGAATCGATCCATGTGCTCTGTGGCCCGGTTATTATGTTTTTGATCTTTATAAAAAGAAACAGCGTCCAAGGGCTCTCTGGCCTTCGGACGCTGTGCAACACTGAAACTATGCTACCACATGTTTGGTAAGCAGCAGATACTATGTGAGTTTATTATATATATTTTCCCGATGCATTGCAAGAGAAAATCCAAGGAATGGTTCACTTCATCAATTCTATTAAGAAATTGGTTGCTCCCCTCTTTACACTATAGTATTGTTGCTTTGATCGAATAGATGGGATTTTAGAGAGGTTAAATATCGACTGGTCCGAGAGTCGCTGCAAGACACCTCTGTTATGGTTTTTCTATTTGCTCAGATAGTAGAGGAAAGAATTGAGCCTGGACCATGCGTTCTCATCCCAGTCGTAATCCATGGCCAGATGGAAGTGCGGTACACTGTCCAGCACACCGGTCATCTCCAGGATCGTGGCGGTATTTTCATACCTGGGTGCCATGGTCAGCACCCCGGCGCACCGTCCGCCCAGCTCCAGCCCCTTGACCAGCCGGTACCGGCCATTGGCTCCGGCAAATCCGGGCAGAAGGCGGTCTGCGGAGGAGCGCAGAGACTCCAGTTCAGGGGAAAAACTGCTGCGGGGGCCCAGCAGACGGCCGAGTGCTTCTATGCGGCCCGCCCACTCCCGGCAAGTCTGGCTTCCCGCATCCCGCCAGAGAAGCCACAGATATTCGCTCAGCGGCGCCCGGAGCAGCCGCCAGCCCTCCTGTTCCAGCGTATCGGGGACGCCGTCATGAAGGTTGAAGAGGGTGAACGGCTCGCCCACGATCCCCAGCGGCCGTCCCTCCGCCGGAATGGCGCCGATGTGCGCCGCGAGGGCTTCCAGCTCCGCCCAACTCGGCACACCCGCCGGAGCCAGTGCGTCCCGCTGTTCCGGCGGAGCGCATAGCAGGAAATCGCCGGCGAGGATCGCCCGGACCAGCAGATCCGGCTCCGGGCAGCGCTCCGGAATCGTCTCCAGCTCCGGCGCGATGACCTTCACACGGCAAAGCCCCCGGCGTTCCAGTACCGACTCCACGCCCCATGGGTATTGCCCGTCTGCCTCCGCGCCCTGGGTGGAGGGGAGAAGCACCTGAAACGGGCCGCTCTCCACTTCCGCCGCCGTCAGGATGCCGCCCAGCAGGGCCGGGAACGGCAGATACTCCTTGGAGCTGGTTTCCGCCCTCCCCAGCGGCAGGGTGGTACTGTCGAGCCGCAGGGTGCGCGTCTCTGTTTTCCAGGCCGCCTCACAATATGCGCGGAGATAAGCGGTAAACGGCGGAAGGTCAGGCACGAGCAGCGGCCCTCCGGTTCTCTCCGGCACGGCAGCCACCGCAGTAGGGCGGCGCACTACCGCGGCGAGGGAAAAGCCCGCCGGAAGCGGCTGGGCAGGGCGGCCCTCCAGGCTCTGGAGGAACGCCTCGATCCGTGTGATCACGCCCACGGGAGAGAAATGCTCGTCCACTTCGATCTGCAGATAGGGCTTGTCCCCCATCTCCTTCCGAAACAGATAGGAGAGCATGGTGTCCGGGCCGCAGCCGTGATTGGTCAGGTAGACGGCATACAGGTTTGGATGGTGGGCCACGAGCTTGGCCCCGGACAGGATGTGCTGGCCAAAGGGCCAGTACAGATTGGGGTAGTCCTCCGACAGATCCAGGTCGTGGGCGGGCAGGTGGGACAGGGTGATGACCTTATGCCCGCGCTCCAGCAGCAGCCGTGGAATTCCCATGTTGAGCACCGGGTCGGAAAGGCCATAGTTCCGGGTAATGAGCACCAGCACCTTGTCGTCCGGCCTGAGGGATGCCAGCAGTTCCCGCCCCTGCTTCTCCACTGCCGCGGTATGCCGCCGCACCGCCTTGGCCCCGGACAGCAGGGCGGGCAGGCAGCGCGGCTTTGGTATTCCCAGCTGCTTCCCAACGCCCAGCATGGCGGAGGCCATGGCCTCCTGCCCGAAGTCCAGGTCAAACACCGGGTTGAGCAGGGCGATCCCCCGCCGCTCCAGATCCAGGGCATTGGCCGCCAGCCGGGGCGCAGTCTGCATATAGACGCAGCCATAATTGTGCTCCACATGGGAGGACTCGTGCCTCATGGTGTGAACAGAGGGCATGAAGATATAGTCCACGCCCTGTTCCGCCAGCCATGCCATGTGGCCGTGGAGTAGCTTCGCCGGGTAACAGGTTTCCGCCTGGGCAGTCTGCTGGGCCAGCCGGATGATCTCCTCATTCGTGGGCGGGGAGAGCAGGACATTGAATCCCAAGTTCCGGAAAAACGCATTTGCCATGGGGAAGAATTTGTGGATCACCAGCGCATAGGGGACACCCACCGTCTTTTTCCCTGGGACCCGGATGGGGTCATACCCCTCCAGCAGCAGCGCCCCCGCCCGCTGGTAGAAGGCGATGTTCTCCGCCACCCCTGGGCCGGCGGCGTGTTCCGCCCCGGTCGCTGTGTCAAATCCGTGGAAGCAGGACGGGCCGCGGACCGACTCCAGCGCCAGCAGGGCCGCTCCATAGGCGCCGCTGATGGGGAAACAGGGCGAAACCGTGAGCCGCTCCCCCAACTCCTGCTGAAACGCAGCCACAATCCCGGGATTGTAGGCGACGCCGCCCTGAAGCACCACGCGGCTCCCGACGGGCTTGGCCCCAACGACCTTGTGGAGGTAGTTGCGGACAATGGACCGACACAGGCCGGCCGCCACCTCCGCCTGGGAGGCGCCACGAGAGAGCGCAGACTGGATGGCTGTCTCGATAAATACCGTACACCGCTCTCCCAGCTCCACCGCGCTGGGCGCGCTGAGGGCCAGGGGACCGAACTCCGCCAATGGGATGCCCATGCGCGCTGCCTGCTCTTCTACAAAGGAGCCGGTCCCGGCGGCGCAGATCCTGTTCATCTGAAAGTCGGCCACCTGTCCGCCCCGTAGGGAGATATACTTGGAGTCCTGCCCTCCAATCTCAAAGACCGTATCTACATCCGGCGACCAATGGACAGCCGCCCGGGCCTGGGCGGTGATCTCATCCCGCACGGCGTCCGCCCCGATAAGACGGCCGATGCGCTCCCGGCCGGAGCCAGTGACGCCCACTGCCAGGAAGGACACCGGCCCAAAGCGTTCATGGATGGCGTCCAGGCCCCGGCGCACCGCCCCCTCCGGGTCCCCGGCTGTGCGGAGATACTGGTAGTCGATCAGCGTGCCGTCCCGGCCGGTGAGCACCAGATCCGTGCTGGTGGAGCCCACATCAATCCCCAGGACGCACCCATCCGGCGGGATGGTACCGGTGGCCGCGGGGACAGACGGAAGTGTACCGGGAAGCACACGCAGCGCCGGCTGACGGCACATCTGGTTCCCACCTTCCAGCGCCCCGCCGCATAAACTGGCCAGCAGTTCCCCCATAGAGCAGGTGGCGGTCTCCATGGCTGCCTCCGCGGCTCCAACGGCGCCGGCGTAAGGGAATTTCTCCGGCAAGATCAGCTCTGCTTCTGACAATCCGAAGACCTCCCGCACAGCCTGGATCACACCCTGATTATGCCCGATGCCGCCGCACAGGGCCACAGGCTTTTCCACGGGAAGCCCCCGGACGATCACCGCCTTGTAGTTGCGCACCATGGCGTAGCAAAGGCCCAGGAGGATGTCCGGTGTGGGCACCCCCTCCTGCTGCCGGTGGATGATGTCCGTTTTGGCGAAGACCGCGCAGCGGCCGGAGAGCCTGGGGATGGAGCGGGCCTGCCCCACCAGGCGGGAGTAGTCCTCCAGTTTTAGTCCCAGCCGGGACATCTGATCCTCAAAAAAGGAGCCGGTACCTCCGGCGCAGTGTTCATTTACCGCAAACCGGGGCGGGGTGTTCTGATCCAAGCCGGTGAGGAAGCGGGCGCTCTGGCTGCCGATCTCAATGGCGGAGCGGGCTTCCGGGGCCAACAGCCGAACGCCGAGGTGGATGGCTGGGATCTCCCCCAGCACGGCCAGGGCATTGCACCCCGCTTTCAGCCGGTCGCCCGCGTTTCCGGTGATGACCACCGGGCAGCCGCAGGCCCCCGGGTCCGCGGCTAAAAGCTCCCCCAGCAGACGGCGGGCGCTCTGAACCACCGCTCCATAGTGGGAAGCCGTTTTTTCCCAAAGGAACGTTCCCTCTGGAGAAAGCAGGACGAGTTTCAATGTGGCGTTTCCACAATCCAATCCGATTCCGTTCATCGTCATCCTCCCATTCCGCGCTCGTTGACATTTGCCAGACAAAGCGCTATAATGCGGTTAGCATTTACTAACCATAGCAGTTTACAGCGCAGTTGTCGATTGCCACGGCAACATGGAGGTATCTCATGGACCCGATTACTACGGTGATGCGTCAGTGCCGCCTGTTTGACGGCATCCCGGAAGAGAAATATCAAAATGTACTGGCCTGCCTTCGGGGAGAAACCAAATCGTTTCGTAAGGATGCCATCCTCCTCCAGATCGGCGAGTGCCAGAAGCGGCCCGGCGTTGTGATGGATGGGACGCTGCGGATCTCCCTGTATAGTGAGGACGGCAATTTGGTCACCATCGAACGGCTGGGGCGGGGGCAGGTATTTGGGGAGACTCTGGTGTGCTCCATGGCGGAGGACAGTCCCATCCAGATCGACGCGCTGACTGATGTGCAGGTGCTCTATCTGGATTTTGACCCGCTGCTTCTTCAGCAGGAATGCGCCTGTCCGCACAAAGCCCAGGTCACCGCCAACCTGCTCCGTGAAATGGGGCGGGGCGCCCTTTTTCTCAATCAGAAAATGCGGATCTTGGCCCAGAACCGGCTCCGAAACCGGATCAAGCTCTATCTCCAGATGCTCCCCGCCAAGCCCGGCGGCGAACTCCATCTGGACATGGGGCGGGGCGAACTGGCCGACTATCTGTGTGTAGACCGCAGCGCCCTCTCCCGGGAACTGGGGCGTATGCAGAAAGAGGGGATTCTCGCCTTTCAGGGCCAACAGGTGCGTATTCTGGATCAGAGTTTTCTCAGCGTATAAATTTTGCCTGTCCGTTGCCATGGCAACGGACAGGCTTTTTTGCGGGTGCTATCATATCGCTGCAATAGGTTAGCTGTTGCTAACCAAAATTCTTGAAAGGAGAGTCGCACATGAAACGCGCTCTTGCATCCCTGGTAGCATCTGCGATGCTGCTGTTTGCCCTGGCTGGCTGCTCCAACGGAAATAATCCGGCCGAAAATCCCGCCGCATCCCCCACATCCCCGCCGGCCAGTTCCACGCAGGCCGCCGAGCCGGTGACCATCTCAGTGGGTGTGCCTACCGCGCCCCCGGCGCTTCCCGTCCTGCACATGATGGAGGCCGGACTGCTGGGAGAGAATGTGACCATCGACCTGAATGTGTGGAACTCCCCCGAGGAGCTGCTGGCCATGGTTCAGGGCGGGGAGCACGACCTGTACGCCTTCCCGCTCACTGTGGTTTCCACACTCTACAACAAGGGCCTGGATGTGCGCCTGATGAATGTGAATACCTGGGGCGTCACGTATTTCATGACCACGGATCCTGCGTTTGAAACCTGGGCCGATCTGGCCGGCAAGACCGTCTATATCCCCCTCCAGTCCTCTCCTCCGGACGCTCTGACCCAGTATTTCCTGAATGAAGCCGGGCTGACGGTGGGCGAGGATGTGGAGATCGTCTACGCCAGCACCGCAGAGGTAGCCGCCCTGCTGGCCTCCGGCGAGGCGGAATACGCCACCCTGATCGAGCCGCAGGTCACATCTGCGATGAGCCAGAACAGCGAAGTACGCCGGGCGCTCAGCTTTGAAGAGGAGTGGCAGCGGGTCACCGGCACCGACACCATGATCCCCAACGCCGGCTTCGGCACCACCCAGGGCTTCATTGACGAAAACCCGGAGCTGACAGAGCAGTTCCAGGCCGCCTACGCCGAGAGTGTCCAGTGGGTGCTGGATCACCCCGCCGAGGCCGCCGCTCTGGCCGAGGAGCACCTGGGCATGAAGGCCGCCGTGGTGGAGGCCGCGATCCCCAATATGGGCCTGACCTTCAAAAGCGCCCAGGACGCCTGGGGAGAACTGGATACATTCTATAACCTGCTCAACGACTTTGACCCCTCGATGATCGGCGGAAAACTCCCCAACGACGGGTTATACTATGCGGGGTAAGGCGGCCCTCTGGCTCCGCCGCGCCCTGGGCGTGGGCCTGCTGCTGGGTGTCTGGCAGCTGGCCTCGCTCTGTTTCTCCCCTCTGGTGCTCCCTCCCGTTCCACAGGTCGCGGGCACGCTGGCGTGGCTGATCCGGGAGCCGGACTTCTGGCCCACCGTCGGTACCACCCTGCTGCGCCTGACGCTCGGCCTTGGGATCGGGATTGCGGTGGGTTCCATTCTGGGTCTGCTGTTCGGCCTGTGCCCCAAACTGGAGGATGTGGGGGCGCCATTCATCCATGTGCTCCAGTCTGTGCCGCCGGTATGCTGGGTTGTGCTGGCTCTGGTATGGTTTGGGTTTAACGGCTGGCCCTGTGTATTCATCGTGGCCGCATCCACCATTCCGACGGTGGTGATCAACCTGAGCCACGGCGTGCGGGGCGTAGACCCGGAACTTCTGGAGATGGCGAGGCTCTACCGCTTTTCCCGCCGGAAAGTCCTGCTTCATGTGACGCTGCCCTCTATCCGCCCCTATTTCCTCTCCGCGTTAGAGATCGTCGTGGGCGGCGGTTGGAAACTGGCGGTGATGGGGGAGGTCCTCACCACGAACAGCGGGATCGGCGGCGCCATCACCACCGCGCGGCTGAATATCCAGCCCGATGCGATCATCGCGTGGGCATTCCTGCTGGTGGCAGGGTGCTTTATTACGCAGAAGCTGGTGTGCCTGCTTCTGTCCAGGAGAGGGGGAGGCCCATGCTGAGACTGAGCGGGATCTGCAAGCGCTTTGAGGATCTGCCCGTACTCTCAAACCTGTCCCTCACCTTGTCCCGGGGCGAGATCGTCGCCTTGATCGGCCCCTCCGGCTGCGGGAAAACCACGCTGCTGAACATCATTTCCGGCCTGACGGCGCCGGACGCCGGTACGGTGGAGGGTGTGGACGGCAGGCTGAGTTATATGTTTCAGAGCGCCCGGCTGCTTCCCTGGCGCACGGTGGAGGAAAACATCCGGCTGGTGCGGGAGGACGCGCCCGCCGGGGAAGTGCGCTCCCTCATCGCCGCTGTGGGGCTGGAGGGGTTTGAACGCTATTATCCCAGCCAGCTCTCCGGCGGCATGGCCCGCCGGTGTGCCCTGGCCCGGGCATTCCACTTCGGCGGTGAGATTTTCCTGATGGACGAGCCATTTCAGGGGCTGGACTACGGAATCCGCATGGAGATGCTGTCCATGCTGCTGTCTATCTGGCAGCGGGAGCGGCCCGGGGTGCTTTTTGTCACACATGAGATCGACGAAGCCCTCACTGTGGCGACCCGCATCGCCGTGCTCACTCCGCGCCCCACGACAATCTGCCAGTGGTTTGACCTCCCCGGCCCGGAGGGGCGGGACGCCTCCGCCCCCGAACTGGCCCGGCTGCGCCAAGAGATCATCCGGCGGATCACCGGTTAGAACCGGTCTGGTTGCCACGGCAATGGCGTCCCACAAGGAAATGTGATATATTAACTTTTAGAACACGGAAGGAGGCTCGGAAATGGACATTCTCCGCAATCTGCCGGTTCAGCAGCCGGCGGCTCTGAGGGAACTCATCTCCATCCAGCCGGGGCGCGTGGTGAGCATGGCCCTTTCCCGCAGCGAGCACTGCCAAATGACGCTGCTGGCTTTTGGGGACGGAGAGAGCATCAGTGAGGAGCGCTACTTCGGCGACACGGTCTATTATGTGCTGGAGGGTGATATGCCTCTGCGCCTGGAGGGGCACGAGGTCCGCCTGGGCGCAGGGGATTGTCTGGCTGTCCCGGCGCAGACCACCCACGCCATTGGCGGGAGCGGCCCCTTCAAACTGCTGCAAATTACCATCCAATCAAACTGAGGAGGATCTGTATGGAACCGTTGATCAAAAACCTGCCCCATGCACGGCCCTTTCCCCTGAAGGATCAGGTCGGGTACGAGCCCGGTAAAGTCGTCAGCCTGACCCTGGCCCAGCGGCCTGGTGTGGGGATGACGCTGTTCGCCTTTGATGCGGGCGAGGCCATCAGTACCCACGCCGCCCCCGGGGACGCCATGGCCACCATCCTGGAGGGCACCGCTCAGATCACCATTGACGGTGTCCCGCACACGCTGAACGCCGGGGAGGCTGTCATCATGCCGGCCGGCATCCCCCATGCGGTCCAGGCCGTAACCCCATTCAAAATGTACCTGGTAGTTGCGAAACAGTGACCCTTTCCCGTCCAACGCTCCGTGGACAAACCCAGGCAGGGGTACGACAAATCACAGCATAAGACACAGCCCCGTCTGGCCTTGTTCATACGGTCAGACGGGGCTGTGTTCATGCTTTTGCCGGCGGCAGCAGACTGGTCATGCTGCGCAGGCTGATGCCCAGAGTGGACAGGTTATGGAGCGTGGCGGAGGTGGCCGGTGCCAGGACGCCCAAGGCACCCAAGGCGATGAGACCACCGTTGAAGCCGATGACAAAGCGGTAATTGGACTGGATGCGGTTCATCAGGGCCATGGACAGCCGCCGCAGCTGCACCAGCTCGAACAGGTCGTTTGCCGCGATGGTGATGTCCGCGATCTCCCGGGCGATGGCGGCACCATCGCTGATTGCGATGCCCACATTGGCAGCGGACAGAGCCGGGGAGTCGTTGATTCCATCGCCGATCATGACCACCGTGCGGCCCTGTGCGCGCTCGGCCTGCACAAAACGGGCCTTGTCCTCCGGCAGCACCTCAGCCCGGTACTCGTCCACTCCCACCTGGGCGGCGATGGCTGCCGCAGTGCGCTCACTGTCGCCAGTGAGCATGACGATCTTGCCCACCCCCAGGTCATGGAGGGCAGCTACCGCATCCACCGCCTCGACGCGCAAGGGGTCAGAGATACAGATAACTGCGGCCAGTACGCCGCCGACCGCCAGATACAGGTGGCTGTACTGCTTAGGCAGGGCGTCGAAGGCGTCCTGCTCTCCCGGCGGGACAGTGCAGCCCTCATCCTCAAAGACGAAGTGGGCACTGCCAATGATGACCCGCCTGCCGTCTACCGTGCTGGCGATGCCGTGGGCCACCAGGTACTCCACCTGGGAGTGCATCTCCTCGTGGGCAAGCCCCCGCTCCCGGGCGGCCTGGACCACGGCGTTGGCCATGGAGTGCGGGAAGTGTTCCTCCAGGCACGCGGCCAGACGGAGCATTTCCGGCTCCTTGTTCCCACCAAAGGGGATCACCTGGGCCACCACGGGGCTGGCATGGGTCAAGGTGCCAGTCTTGTCAAAGACGATGGTGTCCGCCTGGGCCACGGCCTCCAGGTACTTTCCGCCCTTCACGGTCACATGGAAGCGGCTGGCCTCGCTCATGGCGGAGAGAACCGCCAGAGGCATGGACAGTTTCAAAGCGCAGGAGAAGTCCACCATCAGCACAGACAGAGCACGGGTGACATTGCGGGTGAGCAGATAGACCAGTGCGCTCCCTGCCAGCGTGTAAGGCACCAACTGGTCGGCCAGATGTGCCGCGTGATTCTCCGCCGCGGACTTGAGCTGCTCCGACTCCTCGATCATGGCTACGATCTTGTCATAGCGGCCCTCGCCGGACTGCTGGGTGACCGTGAGGACGCATTCGCCCTCCTCCACCACCGTGCCGGCATAGACGCTACTCCCGGGCCGTTTGGGGACAGGAATGGATTCTCCGGTGAGGGACGCCTGATTGACCATGACCTCGCCCTCCACGATGGTGCCGTCTAGTGGGATCATGCCGCCCATGCGGACAACTACCTGATCCCCGGCCTGCACCTGATGGAGCGGGAGCAGTTCCTCTCCTTTTTCGGTTTTCATCCAGACCCGGTCGATGTTCAGAGACATACTCCGAGCTAGGTTTTCCACAGACTTTTTGTGGGTCCACTCCTCCAGCAACTCGCCAAGCCGTAGCAGGAACATCACAGAACTGGCTGTGTCGAAGTCCCGCCGCGCCATGGACAAGCAGATAGAAATCCCGTCCAGCAATTCTACATGGAGCTGTCTTCGCAACAGACACCGGAGTGCTCGGAACAGGTATGGAACAGCTTTCACAACAGCGTAGGCTGTCCGCAGCGGTGCCGGAAAAAACAGGGAGCGGACTGCCTTAAACGCGACCATACCCACCAGCTTTTCCTCATAGGCACGATTGAGCGCCCGGCTGCTGTGGAGCGGGACCAATTCCGCCAGCGCATGATTCTGATAAGAAAAACCGGCGAGGGCCCTTAGTAAATCCTGCCGATCTCCCTGATACTCAATCACCGCGCAGCGGGTCCGCTCATGGACAGACGCCCGCTCCACCTGCGGCAGAGTCAGCAGCCATGCCTCCAGCATGTCGGCCTGTTCCAGCGTCATGCGCTGCTGCATGGCCTGAACGCGGATTCGTCCGCGGCATTCGTGTTTAATTTGAAATTTCATGATTGCCTCCATAGAACGAGAGGGACCGCCTCCCGGCGGCCCCTCCCTCGTTTCTTACGCATTACGCTTCAGAACACTCTACGCTGGCAGCCTCCTCCGCCTTCGCACGCTGCTCATTGATTTCCTTGGCGGAGGCCAAGATATCAGCGGCATTTTCCTGGACAGAGGTGACCGTCTCCATCACGGACTCCTTTACCCGCAGAGCCGCGGCAGTGGCGTGTGTATAGGCTTTCTTCGCGTCCTTGCTGGACAGCAGCTTGAAGCCAGCAGAGCCGAACAGCACGCCGCTGGCGAACAGACCTACTCCCTTATAGATATTCATATTGCTCACCTCGCATTCAGCGGTGCCGGTATCCGGTAATGATGGCCATGACCATGCAGACGACAGCGCCCCAAGCCCAGAAACGGTGGTGTTTCATTGGATAGTCCCTCCCTCGCCAGACATGGCACCTTATTTGAGCACACATAATAACATACGAATCTTAGACTTTTCTATCCGTTTCGGACGAAAACCGTTGCAAATGGATTTTTATTTGCATTCCGTCGAAATTGGGAGGGAGGCATATGGTAGCGCTGCTTGAACGCGATGCCGAACTGGCTGACGCTGGAATATCCTACTGCTGTAGAGATCTGGAGCACGCTCTGGGTCGTAGTAGCGAGGAGTTCCGCGGCCTGGGCCATGCGCTGTTCCAGGAGATACTGGTGAATCGGGACTCCATACACCTGACGGAAACAGGACTTCAACGCTGTGCCGGAGATTCGAAACTGTTGGGACAGTATCTGAATCGTCAGTCGCTCATCCAGGTGCCCCACCAAGTATTTCTGAATCTCGCGTATGGTTTCAATCTGACTATGTGTATGGTAATCACACTGCGGAGGTAAGGCCAGCCCCTCTCGCTGTGCATGGAGCAGGAACAAAACCTCCAGCGCCTTGATGACATAGTAATCTCCGATATGTCCCGGCTGCATATAGTCCAGGGCAGAAAACAGAGCTTCGCTCCAGAGTGCTGCCTTCAGCATACAAGGATCATTCCAGGCACGGGAGATGGACTCTCCCAAGTCGGAGTGCATAGCACGCAGGGCCGACCACGCGGCTTTCGCTTCCATCCGAATAAGGGCACCATAGAATGACTCCGAAGCAAACTGGCCCCGATACGCTTCTGTACGGACTGGGAGAAACAATACCTGATCGGCGCTAAGGCTAAGACGCCGGTGGCCGGCCCATTCCAAAATAAGCCCGCCTTTGCGGCAAAATAGGATCTCCAGAGCCTCCGACTCCTGGATAAACGGGAACTCTTCCGAGGGGGGTGCTCCCTCCAGTCGGAAGATAGCCGCCTGCTCCGCGGGCAACTGGGTGACGGTCCAGCCGTCCCAGGATAAAAGTGCATCCAGCATGGCGCTTACTTTCGGAAGGAGAAGAGGCCCTTCTTCTCATAGGGGGCCGACTGGATGGAAAGGACCTGATAGCCTGTGGCGGAGATCGCACTGCGCAGGGCGTCCTCATCTAATCTGTTCTCACACAGGATCTGCGTCTGCCCTTTGCTGTGGGACGAAGTGACCTTTTTAATGGGAAATGCCTTGCGGACTGCGTCGTTGACATGAGCTTCGCACATGGAACAGGCCATTCCTTCCACTGCGATGGTGTATTGGAGCATTACAGTTTCCCTCTCATCTTGTTAGTTTTTGCTAACTATTCAGTACAAATAAAATACCAGAACCGCAGTTTGCCAGATACTTTTGCTTATCTGCACTCCTACCCCTGGCATTCAATAGTTAGCATTTACTAACTAATAATACCACAAATTTTAATGCCCTGCAAGTCCCTTGAAAAAAAGAGTATTGTGTCACGTAGAAAATATCCATACGGTACGATATTTTTGTCAAGGAGTCCGCCTGTCACAGTCGATGGATATTCTCTTTTCACATGATACCGCTCCCACGGCTCCGAAAAGAGGTTGAGGGCACAGATGCTTGGGGCTTCCGTGCAATCCACTTGGTGGCGATCACCAATTAAGAGAAATCTAATTCTCTTTATCAAATAACCCCTCATAGCCTTGGCGGGCCTATATGTGGGTTCACTCATTCTGCTTCTATGGTCTTCTGAATGGTCGGGTATATCATCTGACATTCAAAAAGAAAATCCAACTAGATCAATGCGTCGTGGAAAACTCTTGACAGTGGGATCTATCATTTGCCACCAAAAGTGCAACTTTATCCGATCTTCACAGCCCGGTTTGCAGTTGCCGTGACCTCAAAAACATGATATGATGCTTGAAAAGGGGGAATTGACTTGGCACAGAAAGGACTCAGCCATGATGTTATGGAGGCGGCCGCACCATTCACGGATCTGCAGAACTGTCTGGCGAGGAAAACTATCCCCCAATTGCGCCGCCTCGCGGCAAATCTCCATTTAAATGGTACCTCTAAATTGCGAAAAAATGAATTGATCGGCGTAATCCGCAACGACTTACTGCGGCCCGAGCGGTTAGAAGCGGTCCTGTACGGCTTAGAAGAACCAGAGTGGATACTTTTTCAAAAATGCGCGGCAGCCGATGCCTACCCACTAAAAACGGCTGCACAGGGGATGGAAGGCATTCTACCCTTCCTAGGATATCTTCAGGCCTTTCAGCATGAGAATCGTCAATTTTACGTTGTACCGAAGGATGTGCGTGCAATCTACCAGGAATTGGCTACCGCCAGTTTCCTGGCACGCAAGAAACGCGACAACCTGATCCATTCCTACGCCATGGCGGCGGTTAATCTGTATGGCGTGATCCGCCAGGATGACCTGATCACCATTTTCAACAGCCAGAACAGTAAGAAACTCGCGGAGGCGGAACTTTTCCCCACCCTGCTCCGGCACATCGCCTCAATGTGCGGTTATGTGCTATGGGAGGAATACTTAGTCCATCACGGCTTCGAGGAAAATGAATTCCGTGATGTTGCGGACCTTTTGACCAGGATTGGAAGCAAGCCGCGATACATTCCCCCGAAGCCCGAGTTCCTCAAGTATGCAGATATCGACTACTATGAGGAAACCGCCGCCACACTGCTGATGGAGCAATACCTCCGACGTGATATGGGATTGAGCCACGAGGATGTGAATGCGGTCATGTCGGAACTCCACTTCGCCATGCTTCTGGAGGTACGCCCTGTTGAGTATCTGAATATTCTCCGTGACTGCAAGATATTTATTTCCCGGAAAGACCTGCAAATCGTTCTGGATATTCTGTCGGAAATGGCGAACAGCACACGGCTCTGGTCAAACAACGGGAGAACTCCGAACGAAATTTTTGAGTTGTACGAGCAGCCACGCCTCAATAAACTGCCATCCAAAACAGTAAAGGTCGGGCGTAACGATCTCTGCCCCTGTGGGAGTGGAAAGAAATATAAAAAGTGCTGCGGCAGATAGTCTATTGCAGCATGAAACGAGGAATCCCCGCAGCAGATGTCATCATAGACTATATGATCCTGCAGGTATGCTGGCCCTCGTTGTCAAAGAAAGAGCGCATCGTCTTTGCAAAGAGTAGCCGGGCTCTAATTCCATACAGTTCCCTGTGGCTGCCCGCGGAAGAAGGCAATTCAGACGCCCCAGCTGGCTAGACAGATAAACTCAATCATTCGTACCAGACAAGCAAAAACGGGCCCGCGGAAGCATTGCTCCCGCGGGCCCGTTTTTTCATGCTCGCAGCACGTTCATCAACTGATGCATAGACAGCCGAAAGCAGGACATGCTTCAGCCATTGTCTACCGGAACAGAGTCTAAAACAGCGTGCCATCCCTTTGGTGCAAATCAGGAAAGCGCCCCCGAATACTCATAGTCTCTCTGCCGTTTTAGGACCTTCCTCGCCTTAGCAACCCACGCTGTAACATAGTTGGCCGGTACGCCAAACAGTTCTCCAATCTCACGGTTGCTGTATCCTTCAGCGAGCAGCCGGATGGCCTGCATCCCTTTTGCAGCCACTCCGGTGGCGTCTGCCTCGGCTCGATCCAAAAAGTGAAGGAGACTGAGGCTTGCCTCCCGCTGTTCTGTGGTCTCATCGTCCAGTACCGAACACGGCATCTCATCTGGATCGGTGGCCACTTCCCTGCCCCGGCGTGTTGCGTACTCCAACTGTGTATAGATCTCATTGCGGATCAGGCGGTAGGCATAGGTCGAAAAGGCCACGTTATACCCTGGCTGGTCCGTCTGGGCGGCTTTACATAGGCCAATGCATCCAATCTGGAACAGGTCGTCATAGTCATAGATGCAGCCCGTGCCCAATGTATGCACACAGTCCTGGATCACCTTCCCCACCAAGCCCATATTCTCCTCCACCTTGATTTGCTGTTCATTCGTCAACGGCTTCAACATTTCATTCACCTCCAGATACCTTTCCTAACCGCTCCTTCTCTCCCATCCGTTCCTGATACAGTTTCCTGCTCTCCCGGATGACCACCTGACAGTAATACTCTCCCAGATGCCCAATATGGGCGTGAGCCATCGGTGCCTGCACAATCATGCCCAGCCACTGATAAGCATCACGCTTACTCATGATCCCTGACTGGTACAGACGGTTGAATTCCTTATGCGCGTTATAGCGTAGCCGCCTCAGTTCCGGTCCCGCCAAACTGCCCATCGGCTTCAATGTCTTTGCATGTGCCATCACAAAGGAATCACAATCCGGATATCTGGAACAGACATAGGCCATCGCTCCCTCCTGGTGTACCCTGCATAAACCCTCCGCGCTGCGCAGAACCGCAGGGCTGCCGCAGTGGCAATGTAGGCGCCCACTACCCGGCAGTACACTATCCTTGCTGCGGTTTGATTTTCTCTTCATGCTAAAATCCTCCTCTCGAAGTAATGACATATGACAGACTCGCATCAGCCTGAGCGGAACCGGGAAAAACGAAAAAGACCGGAAGACCGCTGAAAAAAGACAATGCAGAGCCAAGCGCTGGAATAGTGGTGTCGCATCCAGCCATTGACTCTGCACTGTATTTCAGCGGCCTTCCGGCCACATTCTTTTCAGACAAGACCTGCGCGTTGTGGGGCCGCGGGACAGCGGCTCCGTAACGATTCCCCGCACCATTTCAGCAGGTCTGACGCCATGGCGCCCCGGCGTATCGAAAGCCTCTACGCAGTATCTTGCTATATTGGAATTATAGCAGAATCCATCCAAAAAGTCAATAAAAATCACAAAAAACACAGTGATTTTCGCAAAAATCCCACTCATTTCAGTCTGGGAGTATCCATCTCAGTCTGGGACAATTTCAGGGCTCAGTATTCGTCATCGTCCCCATCCTCCCAGTTATCACAAACCGACTGCTGGCGCCGTTTGGCAATGTAGAGCGCGGCCAGACCCGCCCCAGCGAGGGCCAAGCCGGTCAGGAACAGGATCAGCGTGCCGACTGGGATGCCGCCTGAGTTTGCATCAGGTTCTTCCTGCTGCGCCACATCCGCAGCGGCGTCTTGTGACGGCTCAGCCGGCTCCTGTACAGCCTGGCCTTGCCCCGTGAGCGGATCTGGGATAGGTACCGTGGAATTGAGGCAGCTGAGGGTATAGGTCTTGCTGCCGCCCAAATCCATGGTCAGTACTCCGCTGCTGTCTACAACAATGGGGGCCGGGAATACTCCGGCGTCAGTGCGTAGTTCAAACTCTACACCCGCCCAGCGCGTTCCAAGCTGCAGAATCAGTTGATCTGGCTGCTGTGTCAGTTGTGGTTCTGTGCCATCGGTATCGGCCAAAGCCGCTGGACACAACACTGACATCAACATTACAATCACCAACAGAGACAGGCAGGCCCGTCCCGTTTTCTTTCTCGTTCTATTCATCTTAGTTCATCTCCTCTTCGCAGAAAATGAATCAGGGTGAACGCACCTCATGCGTTCACCCTGATTCCAAGTGCTATCCAAATTCTACTGTGTTTCACCATCCAGCAGGAAATCCAGCGCATTCACGATCTTAATCCCGTTGATGTCGGTATCCAGCGGCTGATCCATCGTAATGACGACTTTCTCGTAGTTGTCCTGTACCGCCATCAGAGGCGCCAGTTCCCGTTTCCGTGTTTCAGAATCACTCATGGTTTCGGTCACTTGGATATATCTTTTGGGGCCGTTGCTGGTTGCGATAAAATCGATCTCCTTATCGTCCAGTTTCCCAATCGCCACATCGTATCCACGCCGGAACAGTTCCAAATATATGATATTCTCCAGCAGATGGCCGGTGTCACCGCCCCGGTCACCCAGCAGGTAATTGCGAAGGCCAGTATCCACGATATAATACTTGCCCAGTGTCCGCAGATAATCCTTTCCCTTGATGTCAAACCGCTTGACCTCATAGAAGATATAGGACTCCAGCAGGGCGTCTATATAGGCCGAGATGGTCTGCACGGCTGGCTTGCTCTTACGGTTCCCCTCCTCCAGGAGGCCCTCCGTCACAAGCGTGTTGCCGATGGAGCGGATCGAGGTGTTGTTCCCAATGTTGTCGGACAGAAAGAGGATGATCTTCCGCAAAAGCAGTGCGTCTGTAATGGCCCGCTGTTCCTTCCGGCGGCCGCGCTCCAGGATGTCCCGCACTACCACAGCAGAGTAAATGCCATCCAGCAGCATATGGACCTTTTTTTGATCAAGCCCGGTTTCCGAAATGGCTGGCATCCCGCCGAAGCGGATGTATGCCTGAAACAGTTCCCGCAAATCCATCATTTGTCCCTGTTTGTCAATGGCCCGCTTCCGTTGGCCGCCTGCGGGAGATTGATATGACTCCACTGTGTACCCTTGAAAATCAAGGAATTCCGCAAAGGAGAGGGGCAGCATCTTCACTTCCACATATCGGCCGGACAGGTAGGTGGACAACTCGGATGAGAGCAAAAAAGCATTGGAGCCGGTTACATAGATGTCGCAGTCTAGGTCGATCCGAAAGGAGTTGACCGCATTCTGCCACTGGGGGACCTTTTGAACCTCATCAAAAAAGAGGTAAAGCCTCTTCCCCGCCAGTTTCCGCTCCATTACCGCTTGGTAGAGAGCCTTGCTATCCATATCGGCGTACTGCATAGACTCAAAATTCATAGAGACGATCTGCTCCGCTGCCACACCGTTTTCCCTAAGGTGCTCTTCCATCAGTTCCAGCAGGCTGGACTTCCCACAACGCCGAATACCGGTGACCACTTTTATGAGGTCTGTGTCCTGGAACGAAATCAATTGCTTTAAATACCGAGTACGGTTCCTGAGTTCCATGAACTCACCTCCCAGTCATCATCTTATCACATCCCTTCTAAATTGTAAAGTTGATAATATCAATGTGACAAATTTCGATTTTTATTTTTTTTGTCACATCAAAAGCATTATCGAGTTGTAGACATATGTGTGATCACACCCCAGATCCGGTTGTTCTCGTGGTTGATACCGAGGATGCGCACAGTCGCCCTGGCGCCCCGTGGCGGCCGGCCGCGCTTGGGATAGGTACATAGGCAGTCGACGCCTCCGTCCAGGGATACGAACACGCCGTTGAGGTCCACCATGCTGACGGTGCCCACGTAGCGGTTGCCCACCACATATTTCTTCAAGGCCTTTTCGTAGGGGTTTTCCATCGCCTGCTTTACCGATGCGGACACCCGAGGGTGGCTGCGGTCGCTGCGGTCCACCTCTAGGACCTTGACCAGCACGCGCTGGCCAGGCTGATAGTGCTGTGCGGCATCCACCCACCGCTGATAGGAAAGTTCCCGCAGCGGGATGTAGCACTCCGCGCCGAACAGGTCAATAAAGATGCCGGCCCGGATAACGGAGATAACCCGGGCCTCTGCACGGATTCCTTCATAGATCTGATAGTTGCCGTCCCGGTCGGTACGGAAATAATACTCCCGCCGCTTGAGTGCCATAGCCTCCAGACGGCTGGCAGCCACTACATTGTTTTCCTGGTCGACGCCCTTGACAATGTAGTCCACCTCCGCACCCAGTCTCTTATTGAGCAGATAGTGGAGTACATCACCCCGAGGCTGCCCGCGATAATCCTCCGGCTCCTCAATAGCCTCCAACACCGGAATGATCACTTTGAAGTCACCATGGTAGATGACCGCATAGGACATCTCCGGGTTGTCTGCCAGCCGCTCCACACCCTGGATTGTGCCGGTGAGTATCTTCTTACTTTTAAGGGATTCCACCAGATCCAGCAGATCGCTGCGCAGCCGGTCTGTATCTGTCTGCACGGTACGCTCGGCGTCAATGGAGACGACCCTCTGGCGGCGCCGGCCAGGCATCCGGAGTTTTTGGGACTGCCCTGTATTGGTTTCCTCCTCATCGGAGGCCTCAGCGTCAGAAGCATCGGATTTTGGTTCCGCCTCAGATACCTTCTTGCGGGTGCTCCTGCGGCGCCTTGCGGGCGGCGCGCCGGCCTCCGCATCCTGAACTGATTCCGAGTCAGTCTGGGGCGTATCGTCATTTTCACCAGGCTGAAGCCGCTCATCGCAATCTCCTCCCGAATCAGACTCGGTCTGGGAATCGGAGGCACCTTCGCCAGGTTCGGTACCTGGTTGCCCGCCAGGCTGAGGCAGCTCATCCTGAAAATTATACTCAGTCTGGGGAACGTCATCAGGTTCCAAACTGGATTCTGTTTCAGTCTGGGAACCAGAGTCGCCTTCACCAGGTTCAGCACCAGGCTGAAGCGATTCATCTTGGGATGCATCCCCATCATTCTCAGTCTGGGGATGCGGTGCCTGGCCATCCGCAGCTTCGCCCAAATTCTCGTCAGTCTGGGAGGCATCCGGGTCCAATGTAGTCGCACTTGCCAGTTCCAGATCGATCATGCCCGCAGGCGGGCTCCCATCTGGGTACAATTCCGAATCGGTCAGGCCGGCAGTAATGCCATCCTGCTTTTCTTCAGAGTTCTGTTCCTGAATCTCTTTCTTGGTTTTTGCCATGGTATTGAGTCCTCCTTTGTTTTTTCATCGTGCTTTAATTACTCAAAAATCCGTCGGCGGCCTAGCGCTCTCATAGAGGGTCTTGGGCCGTTTGGCGGGTTTTGACGGTTGTTCTGGCGGCGCAGCAGCCGGGGGCGCGCTAGTTTGAGCTGGAGCAGCAGGCTTCTCGCCCTGTTTTGCTGCAGACGCTCCGCGACCTGCTGTTTTCTCTTTTGCCGTCTTCTTTTTTTCCGGTGGTGGAGTTTCCTCCGCTTGTGGGTGGACCATCACCGGAGCGGGCTTCTCCTCAGGATGTGCAGGCTTGTAGTCCCGGATATGGGCCTTCACGCATTCTTTGGCATACGGGTGTTCCGTAAAGTCAAACTTCTTGGCCCGCAGAACCTTCTGTCCGCGGATGATGATGAGCAGTTCATCGTTGGGCAGGCGCAGCACCTCATCTGGAGTCAGTACGCGGCGGCGGCCGATTCCCTCTGTGTAGCGGTATTGAGGAATAACCTGCGCAAGGGCGATACTTTGTCGTGTGGTCATAGTGGAGTTGACTTCCACTGTCATGTCTCCGCTGCGGGCACTGAAGTATTGCGCCGACACATCATCAGTGGCTCCCAACATAACCTGCGTATCCGCGTTGCCTAATAGTTCCGCCCACAGATTATCGGGATACCGGTTCTGAAGCTGAGGCAGGCTCTGGCAGACCATCAAAATCTGCAGGGCCCTTGAGCGTACTGTGCTGAGTCGCCGGCCAAAGTCAGGGATCACGCCAATGTTGTTCATCTCATCCAATATGATATTGACCGGCACCTTGCATCGCTGCTCCGGCATACTGTCCGCATAGCGCACCAACTTAATGAACAAAAATACAAAGAAAAGAGACGACAAAAACTCAAGAGATGAGTTTTGGTCGTCCAAGATGATAAAGTATGCGCATTTTTGTTTGCCCGGCAGTGACAAATCAATATCCGAGCGACGGGTAATCTGACGCACGGCTTCGCTTTGCAACACCTGAAGCCTGGTTCCAAGGCCAAGCACAATGCCAGCCCGTACTGCATCACTGCCTTGACTGAACAGGCTGTATGGAGCCTTAGCCGGATGGTCCAGCGGCAGCCGATCAAAAATCATAGTCAGTTCTTTTTCTGTGTTCTGGGTGATCATTTGATAGACGGCCGGCAGGTGTAGCGCGACAAGATTTTTGAGAAATAGAGACAGGATAGTTGAGAAAAATTCGCCCATTCTTAGAAGCATTTCCGAGGCTCGCTCACTTGCGTCAACCGCCCCCCCCCAACAAGGGGAGCGGCCCACGCAAGAGGGCGGGCTTTTTTAGGTTCCGGGAGGAGCGGCTTTTGCCGCCCCTCCCTTTGCCTTTTGCCCTCTTGTGGGGGTTTACCCTTCCGGCTCCTCGTCCGGGCCTTCTGCGGGCTCCTGGGGCCCTTCCTGGGCCTTCACGGGCTCGGTGTACTTTGTCCAGCCATAGACGCCGGGCTCCCATACGTTCCCGTCGACGTCGGACGTCCACTTCTCGCCGTTGTGGGAAACCTTCGCGCCTTTGCTGTATGCGTCATGCGCTCCGAGGGGCTGCACCCAGTCGGGGAACTCCTCGAGAGGGTTGCCGATCTGCGTCCACATGGAGGGCGTCTCCGAGGGCTTTCGGTTCTGCCCGGCGTCGGTGACGTCATGGATGGAGCGGTAGAGCTTCCCCTCGTCCTGGACGATGTCGCCCGCCTTGCCCCTCCAATTCTCATCCCAGGTGACAAAGAACTCGGGATATTTTGCGATGGAGGCGTCGTCGAGCTGCTGGGCCTGGGCCGCTTTGACAAACATGAGCTCGGCAACGGCCTGGGCGGACTCACTCCGCTTTTGAGCGTCCGAGATTGCCTTGATGGACTTCTTCGGTGTTAAATACTGCATCATTCGTATGCACCTCCAAACCCGGAGATCGAAACCTCTCCCTCATACCCCTCATTCTTCGTGATGGTGAAACGAACATCGACGCCCCACTTCTCGGCGGTCTTGGTCTCGTTCGTGAAGTTGAAAACCCGGTTGATCGCGACCTGCGCCGTGATGTCCTCCCAGGTCGGGGCCGCGTCAAACGCATTGTTACACGCTTCGACCTTTGCGACCGAGCCCTCAATCTTCCATGTGGGGGTGATGAGGATCTTCGTCGCCCGGGCGTCCGTCTCCTCGGGCTTTGCGAATTGGAACTTGATGACCGTCTCCTTCTTGGAGAAATTCCAGACTCTCACACTCGTCGCGAAGTTGCCGTCGACCGCCTCGATGCGGAGCTGGTGTTGTCCATTGGTAAGCGAGAGCCACTTCTCTCGGGTCAGCTCGATCGTTTCCTGCTGTCCCAGCGTTGCTTGATAGCTGCGGATCTGCACGTCATCCACGAACTCGGTGACGACCACATTGTCGCCCTCAACGTCGCTCACGGTGTAATTCTCTGCGAAACTCCCGTTCTTCAGACCGAGGGCCTTGTCCTGCCCGGAGATCGTCGGTGCGGAGTTTGTGCGTTTGAAGGTGACGCGACGGTAGGCCGTACCGCCCTTGCCGTCCGTGACGGTGATCTTGAGGGTGTTGACCGAATTAAGCCCCAGCGCATAGAGCTTCTCGGAGGTGATCGTCACGGTCAGCTCCTCGCCCTTGGGCGCATTGTTGATCGTGCGAATCGTCTCGTCGTTGAGTTCCTCCACGACGGTCAGTGTGTCGCCGTCCGCATCGTCAATGGTGTAGGCATAGGTGAAGCCGAGGTTCTTATCTCCGAGATTGCCGTCGCTGCCGGAAATGGTCGGTGCGGAGTTTGTGCGGGTGAACGTCCACGTCCGGGTCGCTGTGCCGCCCTGTCCATCGCTGACGACGACCTTGACGGTGTGTTTACCGAGACTCAGGGAGTCGACATCGACAGAGATGGTGTTTACCAAATTTCGCGTCGGGGCAAACGACTTCGTCGTTTGCCCATCGAGCGACTCCGTCGCCGTCAAGACGTCGCCGGAGTCGGCGTCATCGACCGTGTAGGTGATCGTGAAATTGCTGTTCTTATCTCCGAGGTCTCTGTCACTGTCAGAGATCAGAGGGTCAGTGTTCAGGATTTCAAGGACGGGGCGGAAACCGAGAGTCGAGTAGGAGCCCGAAGCATAGTAGTGGTTCCAGCCGCGGGCCGAATTGTACCCGCGAACCGCACGGTGCGACGTATTCGAGGAATACGTCTCTTGGCACCAAGTATAGACGCCCATCCAGTTCCAAAGCTGATTATGTGCACTGCTGAGATCGGTTGAATTGAGGCTGCTGTCGAGGTCGGAGGACACAGGAGCCGGAAGACCCGTGATGACCTCCTCGCGAGTGACGAACCTGTCCCACTCATTGTTGGCGGGCGTGCCGCCGGAGTACCAGTCATTTGTCGATCTGGGGCCTGTGCCACCCGTCAGGGAGCGGAGCTTGTACTTCGCGCTGTCAATGTTGACTTCCTTGCCGAAGATCCAGCCCGCGCTGTTAAGGTCGTTCCAAGTGACATTGACAAGGATGACGCGGTCGCAGATGAGCAGCGTCTTGTCGCCGTCCTTGATCTTTACCCACTGGAGCTTCTTTGCGTCGTCTGAGGGCGTATTGCCGAAGCTGTAGTTTGAAATGTCTCCGGACATTGAGGGGATATTGCCCCTACCCGCGCCCGAATATGGTTCAGTGTCGTTACGCCACGGCTTTGTGGGTCTTGCCAGTGCCGCGCCGTTGTTGTAAAATCCGCCGAGCTTGACGGTTCCGAGATATTGCGCCATAAGGTAGCTCTCCTTCCGTTTTGATGAAGCGGTAGGGAGCGAATATCTTCTTCGCCAGATTGTAGGCGCAAGCCCATCGGGCGAAGCCGAGCCACGAATTGACCGATTGGACGATCGCCGCCTTCGTGATCGTACCCTCCTGCAGCTTCTCCATCATCCGCTTGATGCGCCGCTTCTCCCGCCGTTTCGACTCGGTACGGAGAAGCAGATGCGTCGCTTTGATTTTGAAGCCGTAGGCGTTCACGCCCTGCCGCACATAGAAAATCTTGGTCTTCTGGTTGGTCTCAAGGTGCAGTCTCTCTTGGAGGAACACCTTGATCTTTGCTAACCACTCCCGGGCGATTTCCTTGTTTGGCGCTATGACGACGACATCGTCCATGTAGCGCGTGTAGAGCGTCGCACCGAGGAAGCGGATGCAGAATTGATCGAGCTCGTTGAGGTAGATGTTGGCAAAGTCCTGAGAACTCACATTTCCCAGCGGAATCCCTCTCTCGCCCTCCGGCGAGCTGTCGATCACTTTGCAAAGAAGCCTGTAAAAACGGAGGAAGTCCTCGTATTTCTCGGGGTACTTCTTCTTGAGCTTCTTGAACCGCTTCGCGATGATCTGC
Organism: Clostridium sp. DFI.5.61; assembly: GCF_024462915.1. Lineage (NCBI taxonomy): Bacteria > Bacillati > Bacillota > Clostridia > Eubacteriales > Clostridiaceae > Clostridium > Clostridium sp. DFI.5.61. The sequence continues at coordinate 37,195 of NZ_JANGBZ010000002.1, read as the reverse complement.
TTGAGCACGCTGCGGTCGATGCTGTAGAAAAACTTGCGGACGTCGATCTTGATGACCGTCGCCTCGTCGCCCCACTTCATGCGGGCGACCCTCATGTCATGCTGTACGTTGAAGGCAGCTCGGATGGGGCCTTTTCCGTACATACACGCAAATGAACGGTTGACGAATACCGGGCGGAAGAGCGTCTGCAGCTCCTGATGGATGACGAGCTGCACGATCTTGTCCCGCAGCGGCGGGATGTGGAGACTGCGCTCCTTCGGCTCCATGATGATCCTGTGCCGATACTTTCCCGGCGTGTACTCACTAACGCCCGCCTGTCTCGTTTTCTCAATTTTCTTGAGATCGCGCCACAGGCGCACGTTGTTCACCTCGGAATAGAGGTCGTAGAGCACGGCCTCCCGCGTGAACTTGCGGCTGCCTCGCAAGGCGGTCTTGTAGCCCGCCTCGATCGCTGACCAGCCCACGGCGTCCTCATAGCTGGAGGGTGGAGGGATCGGCGGCACGAGGGCCTTCTTGGTGTTCTTTGTGTTGTAGAGCATAATGGGGAATTTCGTCATTCGTGGCATCCTTTCCTTTTAGAACGGCTTGGCACCCATGACGCGGGTTGCTACCCACATTGTAGACCTCCCTCCGCCTCCCAATACGAGAGGGCGGGCGAAGCTCAGTCACTGTTTTTACGCCGTTTCTCAACATGGCGAAGGATTACCTCTCCCTTGAAGTATAACAAGGACACGCACCTGAAGCCGTGGCCGCAGATGACGTAATAACCTACAAGGCGGGGCGGAAACCGAGGTTCGGGTTGGAGTTCGTAGCATTGTTGTTGTTCCAGTTGCGGGCCGAATTGTACCCGCGAACCGCACGGTTCGACGCCAGACAGAGATAACCCTGAGTAGGTGCTGTACTTTTTCTGATGGTCTATTTTCGGTTGTTGATGAAGAACTTTTGCAGTCCTCCAATGATGCGCCCGATCTCCTCGAGCTTTCCTTGCAGTTCCAAGAGTTTCTTCTGCGTGATGTACTTCTGGTTCTTGGCGACACCTAAAAGCACGAGCAGCAGTGTCTTCTCTGCGTCCGCCTCATCCAGCCACATGAGCCGTCTGTTGACGTTCGTGAGGTTGTTGGCCATAACAGCCGCTCGGATGAGCTTGTAGCAGGATTGCTTGATCTCTTGGCACAAGGAGAACTTCTCGGAGGCGGGGAAGTTTTTCAGCAAGGGGTATATATCCCTTTCGAGAAATATCTCAGTTTTCTTTTGTAGGACTGACGGCTCTGCCATGATACACACACCTCTTTTCCCGAACGCGGGCAAGCTCGGCGTGATCACCATAATATTCGAAGCCGTAGTCCGTGAGTTTGATCCTGACAGGCTTGCCGCTGATGATGCTGTGCCCTGTGATGAGGACGTCGGCGTCCCCTGTGAGGGACAGCCCCGCCTCCGTCTGCAGGTTCAGCACGCCATCCGGCACCCCGCCGCACTTCTCGCATACCGGGGCCAGCTCCACGAGCAAGCTCCCGATGATGCAGCTTGCTTCCTTGCGGCTGCAAGCGACCTTATACATAGATTTTTCGCGCCACAGAGTCGTAAATCCCTGACGTGATCGCGACCGAGGTCACGGTGTTGAAGTTGATGAGAAAGACATTGTTGACCATGTTGTTCAGCGTCGCATCCTTCAACACCTTAATCTCTTTCTGCGCGTCGGCAATCTGAGCCTCATGGAGAATGACCGCTTCACGGTTTGTGAAAATGCCTTCGTCCATGTGGTTCATATTCACCTGACTCATAGGCGTTCCTTCCTGAATGACCTCTCCCGTCTCAATGTCTTGGACGTGATCGAGCCACCCGATTTTTTCATAGGCTTTCATTGCTGCTTTCGACCTCCACTTCTAAGATATTATATTTGAAGGCTATATAAAGCCCCTTGCCCGGTGTTTTTGTGAAGACCCGTTCGCCCGCTGACGCGATGATGTCGCCGTCTTTGTCCACGAGCTGCACCTCGGCGACGTCACCGATCACGGTATCGTCGAAGTAAATGTAGACCCTTGCGCTTGCGCCCTGCACGAAGCGGCGGAAGGGCTCCGCTGTCTGTGGCACGCCGTTGAGCGTGTAGTCCGCATGATCGACCGAGTCAACGAACCGCTGCCCGATCTTCTGGATACCGATAGAAGTCAATGTTTTCATTCTGCTGCGCCTCCTTTCGCGTTGGTAGAGCAGCGCGTAGAGGTGGAGCATCTCAGGTAGACCTTTGCACCCTGCGCCGCCTTCGAGCCCGCCTCAATGTCCGAGGCGAAGCCCTGATAAATGGTGTACGCGCCGAAGTGATAGAACTCCTCGGAGGCTGCAAATGTGCCGGCTCTCGGGAAGGGATTGCCGCCGCCCGATGCGCCGCCTTGCGCCATGACCGTCGAGGCCACGAGATGTCCTTCACTGACGATATGCGGCCACACGCCGCACACGATCTCTCCGCACCTTGGATAGCGTGAGAAGCCTGTCTGAAGCCGGGATTGAATAATGAGCCCGCCGATGGTCTCCATACCGTAGGCAGGCTTACTGCTGCCCTCCTTGACCTTGCGGACTTGCCCGTCGATGACCGAGAGATTTGTGACGCCGCTGGGCTTGGAACTGTTCAGGAAGATGATGAACTCAGCCCAGCGCTCCGCATCCTGATCGGCGAACAGTTCAATCCGGCTGCGGTCGTAGCCGAGCGCGGTCAGCGCGTAGAGAACGCCGCGCCGCGTGCCGCTCCACTGTGAGATGATCCCCTTCATGGACAGGCGCGTCCGATAGGCTTCGGCGTCCTCGCCCTCCAGTCGCGGCATATCCCGGTCTTGCCCATGCACGGGGAGCATGACCTCTGAGCAGCTTGCTACGTTCGCCTCGCTGCGCACGCGGAAGATCGCCGCCTTCAGGTCGTCGAACTCGCGCCCCATGACCTTGAAGAAGATGCAGAGCTGGTTGACCGTCTTCCGGCCCTTCTTCAAGGGAGCGAAGAGCAGATCAAACATATATTCCCCGAAGGTTTCAAACTGCTTCATCCGCTCACTCCCTTTCGACCGTCACGGAGACGTCGCCGAGGGTGATGACCTTGTCCTTACCCAGCTTCACATCCGCCTCCGGCTCGGAGACCGCCGCGTTGGTGGCCCCACTGTAGCCGCTGCGGATCGCGTGGTTGATGTCGGACAGGGTCAGCTCGTTGAGCTTGCGGCTGCGGCGCACGGCCAGCAGTTCGGTGAGGATCGCCTTGACCCGGTTCTCCACAGCCTCGTCCGTGTCCGCCGTGTCGGTCGTGACCGTGACGGAGATATTCTGCGATACGGTCACAGAGGACTTCACGAGAATATTATCATACGGGCCAGCGATCTTGTCAACGGCTTCTCTTACTGCCGCAAGCAGTCCCTCCGTTGCCTCGCCCGCCGTGCCTGTCACGATGACGTCCACCGTGCCCTGCCCGCGCGGGTGGTTGCAGTCGGCCTGTGCGAACAGTACGCCGGGGACGGACTCCGCCGCGTCAATGAAGGTGTCCTCCGTCGCCCGCTGCGCCAGCTCCGACCACGAGCGGAGTGTCCGCGCCCTCGCGCTCTCGTCGTCCTCGGTGTCGCTGCCTTCCCGCACGATCCAGTCCTCGGCGTTGCTGAATGTGACGTCGCCGAGGTAGGTCAGCGTGCGCACGATCTGCCCTGCGGGGACGTTGTAGCGGCTGCCCTCTGTCTCGGCCTCCACCAGCACGTCCACGGAGGACGCGCCCTTTTGCAGCGTCGCCGCCTCCAGTACAAAGAAGCGCAGCTCCTCGCCGTTGATGTCGAGGATGCTCTTGAAGACGTGGCCCTTGGGGATTTTGACCGCCTCGCCCGTCATGTCGGTGCGTCTGACGGTGATGAAGCCCTGCGTCTTCTGCGCCTTCTTGCGCTTTTTGGAGTAGTCCGCCATCTTCAGGTCGAGCCACGCGCCGCCCGCGTGGGAGACGAACATATTGTTCAGCACGACGCGGAGCAATTCAATGACCTCGACCTTGATGCGCAGCACGATCATGAGCATCGTGTAGAACACACCGCCCGAATGGAAGTTGCTGATGACGAAGCCCTCGTCTTTCAGTTCCTCGACCTTCTGCTCCTTCAGCTCGTCCAGCGTAGGCAGAGGGAGCACGGCGTCCAGTATTTCCTTGTCGATCATTCTGATACCACCTCCACGCTCACCGCGCCGATGATGACGTCCAGCTCGCGCCGCTCGTCCTCCTCCGCGAAGCGGAAGGAGCAGTGCAGCACGACCGTGTCATCCTCGAACGCAATACTGATCTCAATGCTTTCCGGGAGGATGACCTCCCGCTTCTGCAGCTTGAGCCGCACCCGCTGGGTGATCTCCAGACGGGTCAGCTCCGTGTCCTCGGACTGGATGAAGTCATACAGGCCCCAGCCGAACTCGGCGTCATAGAAGACATCTCCCGGCTGCGTGAGCGCCTCAAGGACGATGTTCTGATACAGACACTCCAGCCCCGAGCAGAGCGGCGCGTCGCCGTCTGTGGCCTGTGTGAGCTGCCACTCGCTGTTGAGCCGGATGTCCGTATCGTTCAGGCCCGTCATAGCTCCACCTCCCCGATGATCGCCGGGGTGAGGTCGCCGTAGGGAAGCGCGACGGCCACGACCGCCCCGGCCTTGAACTGTTTCTTAGACTTAATTCCCGGAAGCGCGGGATAGTTGGCGTCGGGGTTGCCGAAGCGGTCGATGACGGTGAGTTTGTACTCGTACCAGTAGGAGGTGATGTGCGCCTTGAACACCTCGCCCGTCACTTCGTTGTGGACGATCAGTTCCTCAATGTCAAAGGCGTCGCTCTTTGCCGCCGAGTCGATGGTGGCGAATACGGCGGCGGGGAGCTTCAAATGCGGGAAGTCCTGCGCCAGCGTCTTCTTCATAACGGACGCGACCATTTCTTCGAGCACGTCGGTTTCCTCCTTTCGGGGTCAGAAATAGATGTAGGTGCGGATGAAGCCGGAGTCGTTGGTCTTGCTGACCACCTTGGAGACCTCGACCTCACCGCTCACCTGCGGATGGATGAGGTTTATTTTGTGGGAGTGCTTGATGAATGGCGCGGAGACCGTCTCCAGCTCCCATACGCCGCCCGCGCGGCGCAGGTTTAGGATGTTCACGCCGCGCTCGAAGGTGTAGACCTTCTTCTGTTCCGGCTTCTCGTCCCAATAGAAGACGCCGCCCGAGAAGAAGAACGGAACACGAAGCCCCCACGCCGCATTGACGGCGTTGATCGCTTGGACGGCGGTCTGCCTCCGAATGGGGAGCATTTTGCGCGTCGGGTAGGTCTTGCTGGAGAGCTTCATCTTGGACAGGCCCGCCTGTGCAAGGAAGTACGAGATCAGCTCCTGCGGCGTGGTGTCGAGGAAGGTGTCGTTGATGATCGTCTCCTCCATGAGCAGCATCTCATCCTTCAGCGCGACCTCGTTGGCATACGTCCCGCCATCGTAGTTGCCGGAGACGAAGCCCGTGAACACGTCCTCCAGCGTGCCGTCATAGCCGAGCTGGATGGTGGCGGGGTCTTTCTTCTTGAGCGAGAGCTTCGGGCGGAACTGGCTCGTGAAGCGGATCTTCGCCCAATCATAATACGAGGACTTCGAGGAATAGATCTCAAGCTCCACGCCTTCCTCGAAGGTGTAGGAACCGGCCTGTGCCGAGATCTGCGGGTAGTACAGTTCTTTCGTTTCCACTGTGGCCTCCTTAGTACGGCATGGCGGTCACTTTGTTCATCGCCGCCGTGGCGTCTGCGTCATCCCGTGCGGGGGATTTGCCCCGTTCGTTGCTCAGGTAGCTCTTGTAGTCTGCCTTCAGATTGCTCGCCGCGCCGCCGCCGGACTTGCCGGAGCCTGAACTGGAGCCGGACTTTGCCGTGATGGTCTGTGGGATGTACTCCCACAGCTCCAGCGTAGCCGTAAGCTGCCCGCGCTTGTTTTCGCCCTTGTGGGACAGCTTTTTGAAGATGACCTTCTCCACGCCGTGGGCGGCGGTGTCCTCGCTGATGATGGGGATGGGCTGCGGCACGCTCTGCCCGGGCGATCGGAAGATCGCCCGGAGCGTTGCGTATCGCTGGTACTTGGTCTGCGAGGGCGTGTCGTCGATGATCAGCTCGATGTTGACCTTGGCGTCCTCGTAGCCCGTTGCCTGTTTCGGCTTGGTGGCGCTGCCCTCGACCTCCTGCTCGTCCACCTTCGCGGTCTCAATGACCTCGATGCTTTTGACGAGACCGGGGAGGACGACGCCGTTGAGCTTGATCAGCTCGTCTTCTACATAGATCATAGCGTCCTCCTTCCTTATGCCGGGGCCGGAGCGGCGTCCTCGTCGTCGCCGGGTTCGCCGTCCTCGTTGGCCGCTGCGTAGTCCTCGACCTCCTGCAAAAGAGCGAGGAGCTGCTGCAGGTCTTTGATCTTCTTGAGGTCGACCGGGACGAGCAGCTTGTGGATGATGACCCGCTTGCCCTTACCGGAGCTGCCCTCATCGCTGCTCTCGTCCTTGTCCTTCTTCCCGCCGCCGAGGTCGACCTTCTTCTCCGGCTTGCGGTCAAGAGCGCCCTGCACCTGCTGGAGGCTCTTGTTCATCGCCTCTGCCGGGGCGTCGCCCGCAAGCGTCAGGCCGCGAGCGTAGGTAGTCATGGTGCGTTGGCCGGACAGGGTCAGCGTGGACAGCGGCCCCTCCTTCGCGTCAGAGAACGGGAGGAGGTTGCGGATCTTCTGCAAGCCGCCCTTTACGGCCTCGACCGCGCTGCTGAAGGCGGACTTGATGCCGTTTGCAAAGGTGGACACGATCCGTTTGCCGGACTCGAAGAACCACGTGACCGCGCCGGAGACGGCGTTCTTGATGTTGTTCAGGCCGTTGGAGAAGGCGGTGCGTGCGTCGGTGAACTTCTGTGAGATGCCTTGGACGATGTTGCTCATGGCCGTCGAGAACTTCCCACGGATCTCCGAGAGCTTGCCGCCTGTGAGGTTGTCGATGAAGGTGTAGCCCGCTGTGTACCAGCCCTTGACCGCCTCCATCGCCGCCGCTGCGACGCCGGAAATGCCGCCGCCGTGTTCCTCGTAGGCCGTCTTGATGTTGGACAGCTTCTCGGACACGGTCGCCTTTGCCGCGTCCATGACGGAGCCGATCACGTTCCCGATGCCCTCAAACACCGACTTCGCGACCGAGCCCACCGCCGTCAGCGTTTCCTTGAAGAAGTTGATGACGGAGTTGACCGCATTGCGGAACCACTCACACTTGTTGTAGAGTAGCACCAGCGCCGCAATGAGGGCCACAATGCCAATGACGACCCATGTGACGGGGTTGGCCAGCAGCGCCGCCGTGAAGCTCCACACCGAGGATATGAGTGGTGTGAGCGCCCCTCGCGCCAGTGCGAAGCCGCCCTTGAGTATCTTGAACGCGCTGACCGTTTTTGTCACGACGAGGCCGACGCCGGAGATCAGGGCGATCAGCGTGCCGCCTACAGCGAGGAAACCGCCCACCGCAAGAACGATGAGCATGATGACCTTGACGAGCTCCTGGTTCTTCTCGATCCACGAGCCGACCTTCGTCAGCACGCCCTCGCCCTTGCTCATCAGGTCGTTGACCGTGGGGAGCAGGGAGTTTCCGATGCTCTCAGTGACGTTGTGGATGCGCTGCTTGAGTCGCTCGAAGCGTTCCGGCTCCGTCTCCTGAATGGCGGAGGCCATCTGCTCCGTGACCGACACGCCCTTTCCGAGCGAGCCGTACATATTGACGATGTTGTCCTGCAGGTCGCCGACCTTGTTATACATCAGGTCGATGAGCGCTACGGCCTCGGTGTCGCCGAAGGCTTTCTGCAGCTCCATCTTTTCGGCGGCGTCCATTGTCTCGCCGAACTTGCCCCGCAGGATGTCGAGGATCTCTGGCATACTCAGGAGCTGGTTGTTGGCGTCTGTGAACTTGAGCCCCAGCGCCTCGCCGCCCTTGGTGGCGCTGCGGAGGAAGGCTTTGTATTTCGTGCCCGCTTCCGCGCCGCCCATCGTTGCTTGCAGCATACCCAAGACGGAGAGCTGCTCTTCCAGCGGCACCTGCGCCGTGGTCGCCGATGCGCCGAGGTTCTGGATTGCCTGTGCCATGCCGGAGCCGGAGGTCTTGAACGCTCGGACGGCGTCGGAGATGCCAGCCGAGAACATCTCGCCGAACTCCATGTCGCTCAGGTCGCTGTAGTAGTCTTTATAAATGCCGTAGCCTGTGGCAAACAGCGAGGTCATCTCGCCCGCCGTGGACTTCGTCGCCTTTGCGGTCAGGGCCGCGAGGCTTGTGAACTCTGCGACGCCCTCATCAGAGAGGGAGGCGATGCCGCTCTTGATGTCGTAGGCCGCGCTGATGAAGTCCGCCTTCGACGTGCCCGCCCACTGATCGGAGAAGCTGCGTGCGGCGTTTTCGACCGCTTCAAGGTCTTGCACGCCCAGCGAGGCCAGCTCACCCAGCGCACGCCGCGTTTCAAAGGTCGCCTCTACCGGGGCGAGCACAGCGTTTACGATCTGTGAGCCCGTCTCCTGCATCGCCGCACCCGCCTTTGCCATGCTGCCGAAGGTCTGGCTTGCGGCGTCCAGCTTGGAGACGTTTGCGCCGACCTTGGACGCCACGCCCGCCATCGGCCCGGAGAGGTTGTCGATCATGTTCATAATGAGCGACAGCTTAAATACGGACTCTAAACTCATTTTCTGCTTTCACCTCCAGTTTGAGATAGAGGCGGAAAACGATCGGCGACGGGAGGCCGTCACTCGGGGAACGCTCGCACGATCGCCCGGGTGACGATGCCCTCCTCAAGCTCCTGCATGAAGCGGGCCTTTGCGACCCATCCGAGGAACTCGTCGACGTCGTCAATCGTTTCGGGGTCAAAGGTCTCTAAGAGAGGCGGAGGCACAAAACGATAGATCTCAAGGAGCCCGCGCTCCACGAAGCTCTCCCGTACCTCCGCGACCCGTTCTCTTAGAGCTTCTTCAAATTTGCCGTACCCGTCAGGCCGAGGATCTCCGTCAGCTTATTGCCGATGGAGATCGCGATGCCGGGGTTCTCCTCCATGTCCTTCGTCAGACGCTCGGCGTCCTCGTCGATGACCGCGTCCAGCATGAACGCCTTGCTTGCCTTGGTGATGCCCTGCGCAGCGGTCTTGATGTAGCGGTCATAGCTGGGGACGGTGGGGCGCTTGAAGTAGTAGGAGAACTCTTTCTCGCTCTCATCATCCACAGGGACGGTGATGCCGACGCGGTAGAGCTTGCCGCCGTACTTGGCCTTGAGCTGTTCCTCGCTGCTGCGGGCGGGGGTCTGGTTGTTGGTGCTTTCCATAGTGTGACTTCCTCCTTGTTATTCTCAAAAATGTTGTCCTTAGACGGGTGCGACGCCGTCCTGATACACGCCGCCGACGATCATCATGTCGACGTCGACGGTGAGGCTCTTGTCGCCCTGCGCTGCCTTGTTGCTGCGCTTGGAGAACTTGACCTTCTTCAGCTCGTCGATCTTCGTGCGTGCGCCCTCGTTGGCGTAGGAGACGATGATGGAGGGCAGCTCCATCTTGTAGAAGGGAACGCCCTTCTGCTTGCAGTAGGCCAGCAGATCGTCGTAGTCGTCGCGGAGCATGGAGAGCTTGCCGGACGCCTTATAGTTGCCTGTGCCGTAGCCGCGCGGCTTGGAGCCGGAGCCGTAGACTTCCTCCATCTCCAGCTCGTCGTCATAGCTGATCTCCTGCACCTGAATGTTCAGGCCGGGGATTTTCAGATCCACGTCGCCCCAATCATAGGCTTTTCCGTTTACCTTCAGCATTGCCTGTCCTCCTCCCTTAGTTGCTGCTCAGAGCCGAGCGCCCGATGTCGATAACGACCTCGCGGATGTAGCCTCTGGAGAGGTAGCGGATGATGACGCTCATGGTCTCATCTTCGAGGAAGGTATCGTAGCAGCTCTCGTCCACGGTGGTCTCATAGGAGCTGATCTCCTTGTCCTCCACCATGCGGTCAAGCGGCACGCTGATGAACTTCGCCCGCGCGTCCAGCTCGCCCTGAATGTCCTCAAGGTCGATGTCGTCGTTCTTGAACTGCAGCGCCTTCTTGCGTGTCTCGCGGATGATCTTGTTCTTCACACGCACATCCTCGGCATAGCGGAAGTCGCTGCCGTCCTTGCACATCATCTTCGTGTGATAGACAAAGATGTCGTCAAGGCCGTCGTACTCGCGGAAGGTCATGTAGCCCGCGACGTCCAGCAGTTCAATGACGGTGCTGTCGTAGCCGATGGGAACCAGCTCCAGCAGCTTCGTCTTGGGGAAGCCCAGCGCGTCCTCGTCCTTGGTCTTGCCGATGGACACGCTCACCTTCGTCATGGCGTAGCGCCCGGAGGCGAGGCCCGCGAGGTTGACAATCTGCGTGGTGCCGTCCAGCCGCACAAGGCGACCCCATGCGGCGCAGACCTGAATGTCGGAGTTCTTGATCCGCTTACGGTCTGCCTCCATCTGCAGCGCCCAATCGCTCAGGTCACCATCCGCCTCGTCGGCGGGATAGGCGGCCTCCATGAGGAAGAAGCAGGGCTTGTGGCAGACCGTCATCAGCTCCTTCTGTGCTTCACTGACCGCCTCCCACAGCTCCACCGTGCTCCCGCCGACTATGTGGACGAACTCGAACTCCTCGTTGAAGCTCTTGATCTTCTCAATCGCGCCCAGCACATCGCCGTTCGTCATGCTCGGTGCAGTGGTCTTGAGGGTGTAGGTGTCGCGCACGAGGAAGGAACTGGGCTTCTGATCCGGCGAGCTCGCCTCGGTGAACTTGATCGTCAGACCCGTGCCCTCGATCTCGTAGCTGCCAGTGACGGGGACGGTGATCTCATCCGAGAAGTTGTCGCCGTCGATGGAGTAGACGAAGGCTGCGGTGTTGAGCCCGCCCTGCGCGGTGAAGCGCACGGTGAGCGCGTAGGCGTTGTTGGGCGAGCCCTGCACGGTCACGCTGCCGCCGCCGTCGCCCGTCTTCGTGACCTCGCCGATCGTGCCAGCGGTGCTTGCGGCGACGGGGATGCAGAACACGCGGGCCGCGCCGCCCTGCACCGCGTCCATGACCGCATCGGCCAGCGGGGACAGGCCCAACTTGGACTTGATGGTGCTTGCGCCCATGCTGCCGAGGATGGTGATGGGCTTTTCGGTGACAGAGGGGGAGACGCCGATCTTGATGTGCAGACCGTCGCCCGTTGCCGTGGCGAAGCCGAGCAGTCCGTCCGTGACGTTGCTGCGTACATCTCTAAGCATTACTTCCTCGCCTCCTTGCTCTTACGCCCGTTCATCGGGCTGTTGTTGAACTTGGCGACGGCGGCGAGGAACTCGTCCTCCGTCATCGCCTTACCGGGCCGCCAGCCATTCGCGGCGCATACGCCCGCGTAGGTGGCACGCCCAACCTTGTGCTGCTCACGGAGCTTGTCGATCGGCACAAGCTCCGGTGCGGCAGCGCCTTCCGGCTTCTGTGTTTTAGTCGCCATCTGTAGGCTCCTTTCATGTGATCTTCTCCACGGACGTCACTCTGACATCGGTCAGAGGTGCGAAGCCCGTGTCGCGGTAAACGCCGCCGTTGAAGGTGATCATCACCTGCACGGCGACCTGTGCTTTTAGGAGTGAGTCGTCCTTGTCGACCCAATCCGCTCCCTCAATCTCAATGGGGACGAAGTTGCCGTCGATGTAGATGCCACGGTCAAGACTCGCCACAAAGCGGTCGAATATCTCTTCGACTTCATCATCGGTATAGCCGCCGATGATCACGCCGAACGTGGTCGCCCGTTCCATGATCTTCCGCCTTTTGTGCAGCGTTCCCTCTTCGTCTCTGTATCTCTTTTTGGAACCGTTTCGGGTGAAAGTCTCACGTTCGAACAAGACCGCGCCGATGTGGGACTCCTGGCTCTTCTCCAGAGCCTTCTCTGTGGTAAATGGCTTGGACTTGATGCCCGCCGCTTTCAGCTTGTCGATGAGATATTGCTTGCTTTCCGTGTAGAGCAAGAGATCAATCCTCCTTCTGGATGAACTCCTCGACCGTCGCCTTCATCTCCTGCATATCGTCCTCTGAGAGACCGAGGAAGGGACGGGCCGGGATGGTGATGCGGACTTGCTTCTTCGTGACCCACTTGCCGCCCACCTGAAAACGGAGGGCTTTCTTCTTCCGCGCCCGGATGGTGCGGCCCGGTTCTCCGAACTGATGCGTCGCCGCATACTTGACGTTCGTGCCGAGCGCGAAGCCGGAGGTGTCCGACTTGGCGTGGATGGAGTTGCGGAGCTGCGCGGACTGGATGAGCGTCTTGCCGCCCTCCTGTGCGGCGCGGATGGAGGTCTTCCATCTGCGCCCGTCCGGGCCTTTGCTCTGCTTGAACCGTTCCAGCGTCGACTCGCGCGCGCCCTCAGCCAGTGCCGCATTGATGCCCTGCTTGTCGATCTCCGAGAAGCTCCTGATCCTGCGGAGCATCGCCCGCGTGTCGCCGTCGAGCCGGATGCTGTACATGGCCATGCGTTACATCCCCCTCATCTTCTCGCGGGTAAACAGGCGGCTGTTGGACTTGACCTTAAAACCACCCGCCGCTGCGCTCGCCGGGTCTTCCGTCTCCGTGCCGATGGACACCGTGCCCTCCGCGACCAGCGTGAGGAACTTGATCGCCGCGTTGTAGCGGTTCAGGTAGGTCTTCTGATCCGTCCCCTCGTCGATGCCGATGCGGGAGAACAGATTGTAGACCGCGATATCCTTGGAGAACTTGTTGATGACCCTCGGGGCCGGGGCCAGAGGGACGGCGTACCTCTTGGCGAGGTAGCCGTCGATCTCTGCGTCCGCGTCGGCGATCGCCGCATCGATGATCGGGGAGACCAACTCTTCACGCTCGGCGGGATCTTCAATGAAGGTGTCGCCGATGATCGCGTTGAGTGCGTCATCCTTGACCATGTCCCGCACTTCAGTGCGTGTGCTGTAGCTCATGCCGTGCCCTCCTTTCTGCCCCGGGCGGTTTAGGTGGTGGTACCGTCAGAGCCGTAGGCCATCTGCCAGAAGCCGAAGCCCGCGTTGCCGCGAGAGTCTGCGCCGTAGATGAACTTCTTGCTCATGAAGACGTTGTCGTCGGTCTCGTTGGTCTTGGAGACGAACTTCGCCTTCTTGCGCTGCTGGTAGATCAGCGGCTTGACGGGACGCTTGGTGCAGAGCAGGAACCAAGCGGAGTCGCTTGCGAGGCGAGGCTCCACATGGATCTCCGCCGTGCCCTGCATGGTGTTCTTCGTGCCGTTAATGAAGTCGGCGACGAGGATGTCGCGGGCGTCCGCTTCCAGTGCGGGCGGCACGACCAGCAGATCGGGAACCAGCGCCAGAGGGCGGCCCTTGCTGTTCTTCAAGCTCATCATGGATGTACGCGCCGTCTTGTAGGCGTCCATGCTCAGCTTCGCGGTGCCCTTGTTGCTTGCCTTGTCCTTGCCGACAGGGTGGTCGGTAGCGAAGAACGCCTTGCCGTCGTAGCACTTCTCGGTGAAGCCGTTGGCCAGCAGACCGTAGACCAGCTCGTCGGGATGCAGCGCAGCGGACTCGCCGAGCATCTGAATGGAAGGATTGTAGAGGCCGATCTTGTCGTCCTCGACCGCGTTGCGGTCTACGCCGACAGTCAGCTCGAAGTCCTTGTTCTTGATGGTGTAGGCGGAGCCGGAGAGGTTCTGGATCTCGCGCTCACCGATCCACTCCCTCATGCCGGGGATGTCACCGAGCCATGCGTAGGTCTCGGATTCGCTGGTGCTGGGCACGACGGTCGCGACCTTTTCATAGGTGGGATGCTGCCCTTCAAACGCCTTGTTAAAGACCGTGTTGAAGGCGGTATAGATGCCTCTAAGGGCCTGCGGGGTGATGATCATAATGAATGTACCTCCTTACTCGATTAGCCGCCCACACCTGCGGCGGCAGCAGCGGGAACGTAGCCTCCGCACTCGACGGCGACGCCCTCGTCATCCACGCGGATGACAGTGCCAGCCACGGACGCGCCCGTGGCGAGCGCCGTGACGGTGTGGTCGTCTTCCATGTAGCAGGGCTTGAGAACATGGGCGGCGGTGATCTTATTCGCAGAGGTAGCGGTGTTGTCAAAGACGAATACGCCGCGAGCGACGCGGATGACCAACTCGCCGTCTGCGCCCGTATTTGTCACCGTCTCCTCGGCGCGGCCCACAGCGGTCAGGCTCTCGGCCTTCTTGCCGGGGATTGCGTAGCCACTCGCGTCCAGAGCGACGAGTGCGCCCTGATAAATGGTGGTACCGCCCTTCACAGGCACCGCGATGACCTTTGCGCCGTTGGCGATCTCAGGGGTATCTCTCACATCAGTCAGTTTTGCCATGATCTTAGTCCTCCTTCATACCGTACTTCTTGACGTCGTCGGGCGAGATGCCGAGCTGCTTGCAGACCAGCAGCGTGTCGGCGTCCAGCGCGTCGCTCTTGAGGGCCTTGACGTCGTCCAGCTCAATCTTGTCCATCGGCACGATTTGCGGGGCCTTCTCCACAAAGGAGCCGAAGCCCTTCGGGTCGCTCAGGGCGTAGCTCTTAGCCCATTCTTTCTGCGCCGGGGTGATCTTACCCGCCTTCAGGGCGAGGATGACAGCGTCATTGGCCTCGCGCTCCGCATTCTGCTGCTTGAGCGCCTTCAGCTCCTCGGCGAGGTTGACGCCGTCGACCGTGCCGCTCTTGAGCTCCATGATCTTTGCGGTCACGTCCTCGGCGGCAGCGCCCGCCTTCAGACCCAGCAGCTCGCAAACCGCCTTGTTCGCCACGACGTTCTCGGGCGGCTGCTTCTCCGTTTCCTTGAGGCTGCGGTTCTCGGCGAGGCAAACCTTGAGCGCCTCCACGACCTGCTCCTCCGTGGCGTCCTCGCTCAAACCGAGCAGTTCCGCCAGCTTCTTGATGTCCATAGAATGTTGTCCTCCTTCAAAATTGTCTGAATTGACGATGGGGTTCATCCCCTCGATCGCCGGAGTGTTGGTAAGTGCCAGCGAGTGGAGCCCGATCGCCTTGTTGTCCGCCTTGCGGACATTCACGACCGGGGAAAGGTAGCGGTACTCCTTGTTCTCAAGGTACTGCGCCCCTCGGGGCGTCCACTCGACGACGGCCTTGATTTGCCCGTCCTCCAGCTTCAGCTCCTTCACCCATCCGGCTGCGGGTGCCTCGCACCCTTTGAGCGTCTGATGCTCGTAGTCAACGACGAGATCCACGCCGCGCTTGGCGATCTGCGCCTTCATCGCCTTGTAGCTCTCATCGTCTACATCAAACTCACCCTTCGAACTGACAACGTGGCCGATGGGGAGGACGAAGATCGTCTCCGGCGCTCCCACGAGCTCCACATTGCCGCCTTTTAGGGTCAAAAAACCATCCATTTGCATCTGTCCTCCTTTGGTGTCGCCGCGAACCGCCCGGAAACGGCGTTAGAGCGCGTGCGCACGCCCCTTATTTGCCGCACTCGTCAAATTACCCTGCCGAGAGCAAAACGCGCACAGCGGGGCTCTGTGGCCTTATGGCGGAGTGTTCCCCTTTTCGCGCTCTTGGTACGCCTTTTTGAGTGGCTCGGGGTAGCCTGTGAGGTCTGGCTGATAGCGTACCTTGGCGGGGTTGGTATCGAACTGCGGGTCGGGCAGGATGTTGACGAAGCGCCCATCCTCCAGCCGCGCCGCCCTCGGTGCTTCGGTCTCCACCGTCAGCCCCCGCTGCTCCATCTGGCGCTTGGAGAGCGTCTTGACCGTGCAGCGGCACTTGAAGCCGTTGGGCGGGAACCATGTGTCCCAAATGGGATCGTCCGCCATGAACACGCGCCCATCCATCGCAAGGTGGCTCGGGCGGGTCTTTGAGTCGTTGACGGCGTCATACTGCCAGTAGGGCCGCAGCGCCTTGACGCCCGGTTCGGTCATCTGCTTGTAGTGGCCCACATTGTAGGCCGTCTGGATGTTGGTGCGGAAGATATTCTCGGCTTGGTAGGGCGTGATGCCCTCGTAGCCCTCTGCTTCGAGGAAGTCGTTCATGTTCTCGCGAAACTCCGCAAGGCTGTTACCCTCCTCCAGCGCGGCCAGCAGCTCGTCGTAGAACTTCTTGAGCACCTGCGCCTTCGTGTAGCCGCTGACCGTAAAGGCGAGGGCGCGGTACTCGGCGGCGATCTGATAGAACCGCGAGGCGGTTACAGGGACGCGCTCTTTGAAGTACGCGACCGCCTCTTCAAAGGTCATGTCCTTGCGGCTGAAAAGTGCGGTGAACTCATCCATCCTCAACCACCCGCCCCTCAAGATCGGCGTAGAGCATAACCTTCTGCAGCAGCTCCTCGACCTCAGAGACATCCATCGCGGCGTAGAGTTCGGCGACGGCTGTGTCATCCTCCATCAGCTCGCGGAGCTGTTCGAGACTGTCTGCGTTCTCAATCATTTTGAGAACCGGCTCGAACGCGCGCTTGAAGCTGCCCACGCCCTTGTGGAGCGCGGCGGCGGCGAGCCTGTCAATGTGCTGCTGCGTGCCGATCGGCGCGTCAGCTCCCGCCTTGAGGGAGAGTAGCGCATCGCTTTTGAACGGCAGCACGCCGCCCATGCCGCCTCCGTAGGTGGGCTTTGCAATCTCATCACCTTCCTCCGGCTCGGGGATGGAGAACTTCTTATAGACGAAGCTCGTGGGTATCCGAAGCCCGACCTTTTCGATGAGCGTGCCGAGGATTGTCGCCGTCTGCGTCAAGTCCTCGGACTCTTCGCAGTCGAAGCGGATGTAGGGGATGCGCTTGTCCTCGCCGAAGTTGAAGATGCACAGCGGGCGGATGAGGTCGCGCCGAAGGGTGGACGCCAGCGCCTTGCAGTCGGCGACGGTGAGATCGTGCCGGACATCGTTGTGCGTCTTGCTCTGTGCGTAACTGCCGCCGCCCGAGTCGGAAGTCAGCGTCTGGCCGAGGATTGCCTTGGAGATCTGTTCATCGCAGTAACGAGCCAGCCGTTCATAGAGGTCGGAGCTGGAGGTCTTCTCCGTGGTAATGAAGTCGATGCTCGTGCCATCCGGGATGATGCCCGCCGCGTCGGAGCCAATCTGGATGAGGGCTCGCATGAGCGCCGCCTTGTCGCTGTCGCTCGCTCCCGGCGCGTACTTGCCCAGCCGGAGCGGCAGACCGTAGATCTCAGCGAAGCTGACCCAGTCCTTCAGGTCGTAGTTCTTGAAGAGGTACATCCACGCCACAACTCGGAGGATGCCAGCCCGAGAGGTGTGACCGCTGCGAGCCTTGTACCTGTGAACGATGAACTTGTTCGCCGGGAGCAGGATGCCCTCCGGCACGTCCTTCGTTCGCACCTTGAACGAATCGTCCAGCGTGTCCCAAAAGAAGCGTTTCTGGTGTCGCGTCTTGATGTCCTGCACCACGACGTGCCCTTCGTCATAGCCCCACAGGATCTCGGATACGGCGAAGCCCTTGCCGATTGCGTCGAGCAGGTCATTCTCCACATCCTCGAAGCTCTCGATGCCGTTGAGCTGCTCTTCGATGAAGTCGGCGATCTCCTTGTCCAGCGGTTCGTCGCCGAAGGGAATCACCTCGAAGTCAAGGCCCGTGACGGCGTTCTTGCGCGTCTGGAGCTGACTGAATAGGTGAGGGTCTTTCTCCTCCATTTCCTCAAAGAGCTCCATCTGCCGAAGAACATCGCCCGCGTCGGCCTCTCGGAGGATCTCAGCCAGCTTGACAGGCGTCAGGCCATTGCTGGGATACTCGCTGTACTTGTCGGAGACCTGCGCCACGGCGACCTCCCGCATATCCGGGCGTCTAAGCCGGGTGACGAGCTGCTTGAGTCGGCTCATTCCCGCACCTCCTCGATGCGCCGCTGGGCCGTGACGAAGTAATCGTCATCCAGCTCGATGCCAATGAAGCGACGCCCCGTCTTCTTCGCCACGACCAGCGTGGAACCGCTTCCGGCGAACGGGTCGAGGATGAGGTCGCCCGGTTTCGTGACCGAGGAGATGAGATTAGCCAGCAGACCAACAGGCTTCTCGGTGGGGTGCACCATCTTGGAGCTGTTGATCTTCGGGAATGTGACGAGGTCTTTTGGGCGGCTGCCGGGGAAACTGTATTTGCCCTTAACCGCGAAGACGATGTTCTCATGCGACGGTGCAAACGCCGCCTTGGTGTCACCCATGCCGTGGTAGACCTTATCCCAAATGACCTCACTCTTGACGTTGAAGCCCGCGATCTTCATCGCGTCGATGAAGGTCTGCTCCACGTCCCAACGGGTGAAGCAGATCAGGCCGCCGCGTCCAGCCTCGCCGGACTTGAGTACGCGGAAGGCGTCGTAGAGGAACCAGATAAAGGGGCTCTTGTCGTTCTTGATGGACGCCCCCGTCTGAGAGACATAGTTGATGCCGTAGGGCGGGTCTGTGATGATTGCGTCGACACTCTCCGGCTCCATCTGACGGAGCACGGTGAGGCTGTCGCCGTGGATGATTGTGTTCTCTTGGATAATCATGCGCCTCACCTCCTTAGTAGGCTCCGCGCCGGAAGTCGAGGGCGCGGGCGATGACGCTTCTGTAGTCGACTCTGCGCCCGATCTTGACGTCAAGCGCCAGCTTGACCGCCATCTGGAGGCCGTCCGGCGCATCGTCGTTCTTGCCCATCGGGTACTCGGTCATCTGCTTTAGCAGTGTCTTGTGTTTCTTGCTGAATTTGATGTAGCCATTCTTCACGAACGGCTGCAGGGACTGGATGCGTGCATCCTTGTTCTGCGTGCTGTTGATCTCCTCGATAGGGAGATACTCGCCGACCGCTGCCGCACGCTGCCGCATGATCTCGGCGAAGTAATACTGGAACTGCACCGTCTCCACGCCGAACTTGTAGTAGGGCCGCTTGTACTCCCGCTGGAGGCGTCGGCTCGCGTCGAGGGCGTC
This sequence comes from Clostridium sp. DFI.5.61, assembly GCF_024462915.1. Taxonomy (NCBI): domain Bacteria; kingdom Bacillati; phylum Bacillota; class Clostridia; order Eubacteriales; family Clostridiaceae; genus Clostridium; species Clostridium sp. DFI.5.61. The sequence goes on along the minus strand of NZ_JANGBZ010000002.1, from coordinate 18,309 downwards.
CTCAATGATCTGATCCGGCTTGCGCTTGGCAATGTCCGCGATCACGACATAGAGGTAGCCCGTCTGCGTGTCCTTCGCCAGTGCGATGATGGAGCTGGTGTCCGACTTCTTGTTCTTGCCCAGCGATGGGTCGTTCGCGCCGATGAAGAGAAACTTCGGGTCGGAGAAGTCTGGCTGCGCCTTGCCCTCGTCGTCCCAAAAGTCAAACCACTCTTCTTGGAAAGTGCAGTTCTCCGGGTCGATGGGGTCATTCTGGATCTCGCTGTTGAAGGACGCCTCACCCTCGGAGATGCGGATGACCATGAGGTCGTAGTAGGAGAGCTTCTCCTCCCATAAGACCGCCGTGCCCTCCAGCATCGCCTCGCGGTTCGCTTGGAAGAACTCCAGTGCATCCTCCTGTCGGTTGTCGTTGGAGAGATCGGTGAAGATGGATTCCCATGCGTCCCACAGCTCGCCGTTGGTGGCGAAGCTGATGACGCCCTGATAGCGCACCGACTTATAGCTCGGGTTCTTCGCTACGTTGGCCAGCAGCGCATCGAAGTGGAGCAGCGTGCCGATGTAAACGATGTCGGTGTAGGTGTCGCCCGCCTTGGAGACCGCCTTATAGAACCAGTCGCGGAGCTTCTTGCGTTGCTCCGGCGTGTTGACGTTCTCGTCGTTCTCCAGATCGTCGCAGACGATAAGGTCGGGACGCCACTGCTTGTGACGTCGGCCACGGATCTTCTTGCCCGAGCCGATTGCCTCAATCTTGACGCCGTTGGCCAGCAGGATGACAGAGGACTTCCAGACCTTGCCTTCCAGCTCGCCGAAGTCTTCCTTCAGGGCAGCGTTCTCCTCCAGTTCCGTCTTGATGTCGACGAGGAAGCCCTCGGCCTGTTCCGAGCTGTCAGAGAGGATGATGATGTAGTGCTTGTAGCCGTAGACGGCGGCGTGCAGGTCATCCTTGAAAGTGAAGGTCGTGCTCTTGGCGTGGCCACGAGGCGCTTCGATCGCACGGCGGCACCCATCCGCGCGGCTGATCCGCTTGGCGTCCACCTCCGGGTTCATCCCCTTCAGCACGCCCTCCCGCCATATCCTGTCCAGCTCGCCGTGGAACTTGGGCGACGGGCGGACGAAGTAGTGCGCGAGATAGGCCCGCCCGAAGTATTCAAGATCGAAGGCTCCGAGCTTCCGGCGCAGTCCCTTCGGCCCGGTCAGTTCCTTTCCGACCCTGAAGTCCTCAAGGAGCTGCGCCCGCTGCTCGGGAAAGTTGCCGTCCTTTGTGACGTACTGCTCGAACAGCTCCCGCTGATACGCACGGTTTGCGACCGTTTCCCGGTCTTCCGGCTCTGTGAGCTTTTCGAGGTAGTCGTTCAGGTCAATCTTCGCCATCTGCCAGCACCTTCTCTCTTGCACGCTCCAGCACGTCATGAAGCTCGCCAGCAAGCTCAGGGTGCTGCTTGATTGCCGCCATGAGCTCCGTCTCCATCTGCTCGAAGGCAAGCTCAGCTTTTTTCTTCATGTCCTGCCGGACGCGCTTTTCGTAGGTGGCGTTCCGGGCGAGGCTTGCGATGAGTCGCCCCGCCTTATCCAGCGGCATTTCCTGAAAGTCGTCCTCAGCGGTGCTGACTCGCTGCATGAGCCCGTCCATGAGCACCATCGACGCCGCCTTCGTGTAGTCGAGGTCGGGGTGGGCCTCCACCGCTTGAGCGATCGCCTGAGTGCGCTGGATGGTCTGCGCTACGCGCTGCGCCGCCTGTGTGGTGCGGATCGCATAGCGCCCGATCGCTGACTTACTGATCTCGTAGCCTTCAGCCTTGAGCCATGCCGCCAGTTCTTCATAGGTGTTGGAGGTGTCCGCAAGCCGGACGTCGAGTTGCCCTTTAATATCGTCCGGGAGCTTGTCGATCGTCGAGCTGACCCGCGTCCTCCGTCGCTCCGCCTTAGACATCGATGCCCGGGTCGTTGATCGTGCCCTCGACGAGATCGACGCCCTTGCGGGTGAGCTTGATGATGGAGTCCTTGCGGTAGGCGTTGTAGGCGTTCACCGATCGGTCGGTGAAGGTCACATAACCCGCCTCCTGCAGATACTCGATCGGCTTTGAAATGTCCGGCGAGTAGATCAGGCCGTCAGCGACGAGGGCGTTTGTGATCTGACGGACGAGCAAGGCGTTCTGACTGCCTTTTGCGAGGGCTCGGACGATGTAGCCCCGGATTGCTTTGTTCTTGCTGACCTCCTGCTCGGTCAGCTCGTCAAGGATTGCCATGAGGTCACTCCTCCTTTCCTTTGGCTTTGCCTCCGTAGAGGATCTGGTCGAGCTTGTCCTCGACCCTGTTCATGACCCGAATGTAGTCCTCCCGCGTCACATAGATCAGGGGGAGGTCTGCCTTCAGGTCGTTGAGGTTCTTGTCCAGCGTCTTGATGTCCTCGGCGTTCCGCTTGTCCGCCTCTTCAAGACTGGTGAGCGTCTTCTTCATAAAGAAGGTGAGCGCCCCGACGACGACGGTGCACAGCAGCGACGCCGCCGCGCCGATGAGGGCGGTGATCTGAGAGACGTCCATGTGCCGCCCTCCTTACCGTTCCGCTTCGCCTTCGATGAGCGCACTCTCCGGGAGGGTGATGTACGGCTCGTTCTGCTTGATCTTCAGCACAGCGGCCTCGATGCACTTCGTCAAATACTCGTCGAAGCTGCCGAGGTTCTTCGTGATGACCCGCTGCGCCTCCGGCGCGATCGACGCCTTGACCTCGTCAAAGACCTGTTTGCCCAGCGCGACCAGCTCCTCGCGGCTTGCCTTGCCGCCCTTGACCGCCTCGCGCAGCGCCTTTGCCGTGGTCTGCTCCATTGCGCCCACCGACAGCGTGGCGAGGTTCGCAACGTCCTCCAAGGCGTCGTCCAGCACCTTGCGGGTGGATGCGTCCTCGATCTGCGCGGTCTGCGCCTTCAGCTTGGATGTGCCGAGCCGGATGTAGTAGACCGCGTAGGCCCCGGCGAGGGCCAGCACGGCGAGCGCAACGTTGACCAGCAGCTCGGTCGCCGCGCTCTGAATGATCTCCATGCTCATGTTTGGTGTCCTCCTTTGGATATAAAAATAAGACTATGAGCTATGCTCATAGTCTTATTTTACCGTCCCTTTCAGGAACCTTATATATGTACTGCTTCTTAGAAATGTTGTCTTAGAACGTAGTGTTTTCCGGCTCGTCGCCGTAGTCGAGAAGGCTCATCTGTCCCTCCAGCTTCCCCTCGCCGCAGAGCTGCCGCACCCACCGCTCCGTCACGCCGTACTTGCGGGCGAGCTCGGGGTGGTTGTAGCCGTTGAACTCCGCTTTGATGTGAGCGTCTCGGACAGGGCGAAGGACACTCTCCGGCTTCTGGAGGTAGATGGTCGAGCCGCCGACGACCGAGCACAGCTTGTAGTAGTTCTCGACGCCGATCGTCTCTGCGATGATGCGGTTGTCGCCGTCAGGAACCATGTCGATCGTCAGTTCCTTTACGAGGTCTTCCATGTCCCGCCCTCCGCGTCCTTACTCGGTCACTTTTGTGAAGAGCTTCCCCAAGATACCGAACATCTCGCCGACCGTCACCTGCTCGCTGAACTTCTGCCGCCAGAACTCGGGGGAGTTGATGACGCCAGCCTCCACGAGCGTTTCAAGCCCCTCTAACTGATACGCCGGGAACTCCGGCTCCTGCTCCTCCGGCTCGCTCGGTGCGGACGGCTGGGGCACCTCGAACGCCATGATCTGCCCCAGCAGAGCGACGACCTTGCCGCCGTAGCCCTTGCCCGGTACGGCCCAGCCCTTGCCGTTGGGGTTGTCGCTTGCGCCCAGCCATTCCACATACTGCGCCGAGCCCCGTGTCACGAGGGAGAAGCGCGGGTCGACGCACCCGTTCACGAGCGCCTCCTTGGAGGCGTATGCCTTCAGGTGCTGGATCTGCGCCCGGACACCCGTGCGCGGGTCGGGGAAGGTCGCCGCCTGTCCTTTGGCGTTGCCGTTCAGCGCCCCGATGCCTGCGTAGTTGTTCTGCGTGGGGAGCACGATGCCGCCGTACTTGAAAAAGCCCGTCTCGTGGAGGCTCTGCGCAAAGGCGACGTCGCCGCGCACGCCCTCGGCCTCGCCCTCTTCGAGGAAGAACTGCGCCAGCTGCTCCAGCGAGCACGCCGGGAGCTGCGGCTCCGCGTTCTTGGATCGGGCGAACAGCGCCATCTGCTGTGCGTTCGCCTTGGCCTTGCCCATGATCTCCGTCTTGCCCGCCTCCGTGGTGGTCGCGCCGCCGTTCAGCTCCGTGAGCTTTGCGGCGACCTTCTGCTTGAACTGCGCCCAATGGGGCAGGATGTACAGCGGGCAGTTCTTCCTCGCGCCCTGCACGATGGAGTCCGGGTGGCCCATCCAGTGGTTGTGCGTGTACAGCTCGTTCACGCTCAAGCCGTGCTTCTTCAGCAGCAGTGCCGCCAGCAGCACGCCGTTCTCCTCTGCCTTGAGGTCTTCCTTGCTGCCCGAGCCGTCCATGATGATCTCGATGGAGAGCGTCGTCTCGTTGCCGCCCGTGGCCTTCCGGCCATCGCCCGCGTGCCAGCCCACCTCGTCCTCTCTCAGGTTCTGCCATGCGTTGATGTCGTCGACGTAGTAGTGGACGCGGGCGTCGTTCATGTTGGCGTTTGGCCACGTCGCACGGGTGTACTGCTCGGCGTCCTCCTCCACGTTCTTCAGGTCGTTGGTGTTGTGGATGGTCACGCCCTTGACCTTGCCCGTGCCGCCCGAGAGCAGACGGTCGGCCTTGTACTGTGCGCCCTTCTTGTACGCGCCGGAGTCCTTGGGCCAAACCGCGCCCCACGGGATGATCTTCTCGTTGATGACGAGGCCATGCTCCGTCCTCGTCGCGTCTGGTGTCAATTTTGCCATGATGTGAATCCTCCTATAAATTCATGACCGGGTTGTAGACCTTCTCGACATACTCCCCGATGCTGTATTGCTCGCGCCCCTCTTTTTTGAGTTGCTGCATGAACCGATCGGTCTCCACCGCCAGCTTCATCAGCTTCAGGATGCCAACCTGCTCCGATGTCACTTCGTGCAGCTCTGGCCCCACCGTTGCCATGATCGCCTTGCGGAGGTAGAAATCTGCGGTGTAGACATCCATCTCGCTGAAATCCTCCCACACCTCCCGGGCGAACTTCTTGCGGTTGAGCCGGGGCTTATCAGGTGGGAGAACGCCGTCCGCTTGGAGCTGCTTCTTGATCGCCGCACGCTCGGCCTTCTCCCGCTGCGTGAGGCGTTTCTTCCCCTTTGGCATTACATATCACCTCCCGCTGCTTCCGTGCCGTCTCCGCCCTCCTGTGGGCCGTATCCGAGCCTTGCGCGGTAGACATTCATCGCCCGCATGACCTGTGCGGTGGCTGCGTCGCTCGCCAGCTTCTCGCCAAGACGCTGCCGATCCTGCGCCGTACCCTCCGTGGAGGTTGCGCGAGGGATCTCCGCCATGTCCTCTGCGTGTAGCTCTGTCAGGCGGCGGGCAACATTGGGAGGGAGTTGTTCATAGTAGACCCGCAGGAACACAAGCCCCGTGTCCCTGCAGATGTCCATGCCGCTGCGGATGCTGTCCTGCATCCGCGCTATGCGTTCCAGCGCCGCGAGGATCGCTCGTTCCTCTATCACAGCTCCGCCTCCTTCCGGCGCTGCCGTGCGAGGATTGCCTTGAGCCCTTCGATGACCTTCTCGCATTGCGCCATGTTCAGCCATTCGATGCGGTCGACATGGGCCACGCGCTTGACAAAGCCTTGAATGCGGCGCGGGTCGTCATTCCAGCCCAGCGCCTCGCACAGCGCGTAGATCTTCCGGCGCTGCGCGGTGGTGCGGATGTCGCCGCCCGTGTCCGTGCGCTTGTCCCGCACACTCCGACTCACACTGTCCTTCATGTTCTGCAGCACGCGGGCAACAGTGTTGACCTCGCCCTGCGTCAGCATCTTCATGGACTCCTTGCCTGTCTCGCGGTAGACAACCGCGTGCAGGTCTTCGTCCGTGAGGTGCAGCTCCGGCGACTTCGCGATCGCCCACAGCGTGCGGATGGAGGGCTGTTTGCGCCCAGTCCTTGCTGCTGTCATTCCGTGAGCCCCCTTCCTCAGTTGCCCGCCTTGATCTGCTCCAGCTTGGCGATGTTCACCTCATAGCCGAACACGTCGCTCTGTTTCCACGTTGCGCCCACGGCGTTCACCGTGTCCTCACCGTACTTCTTCAGAGCCTCCTTGCTGACCTTCTCTTCCACCACGATGCAGTCCGTCATCTGGCGGGACTTGAGACGGCGGATGATCTCCTCCAGCTTCTCCTTCGCCCGGGGCAGCGAGACGGATGTGGAGAGCCGGAAGCCTACCTCGCCGAACGTCAGCACCATCGACTTCGTCTTGCCCATCTCGTCCCTGTGGTCGGTGACGAAGCTCTTGATCTCGCGCTCCAGCTTGGCCACATTGTCGTTGAGCGGCTTGCTCTGCTCCTCAGCGACCTTCTGTGCCCCTAAGATTTGCTTCTGCATATCGCTCTGGATCTCGCCCAGCGCGATCTGCGCCTCGGCGATCTGACGGAGGGCGTCGTTCACGTCCTCCCATGAATGGAGGCTCGGGGCCTCGACTACTCGTTTCCTTGCCATGTTTGCGGCTCCTTTCAATTTGTTAATGTTGCGGGCTTTACGCCCGGTAGTCTCGCTTGGTGCGCTTGCCGCGCTCCGGGATCTCGGTGAACAGTGCCACAAGACCCATCGGCAGCGTCAGGAGGATCGCTGTCGCGTCCCGATCCTCCGGCGTCCCGCCATAGGCCGCCATCAGGAGCAGCACGCCGGAGAGCAGGATGAGGATCGCTCCGCTGATGCGTTCTATTCTCATATTCGCTGTCCCTCCTCAAAGCATCATCATGGACGACGCCTGTGCTATGGTCTTCACCGTCACCGTCTCCTCGCCCGTCTCCTTGAGGATGCGTCGGACGTTAGAGAGCGTGCGGTCGAGCAGTCGGAAGCACCCGGTCTGCATATTGCACGCCCGCGCTTTCAACTCCACCAGCGCCTCCGGCTCGATCTGGAAGTCCGTGAGATAACCCTCCACCTCCGAGGGGGAGAGGCCCCGCAGCGAGGCATAGAAGTCCACCCGGTTCGCCATACGCACGAGGTAGGTCTTGATCTGTGCCTCCAGTTTCGGCTCGCCCGCGATCACAAGACCCACGTCGCTCTGATCGAACACCGCCCGCAGGATCTCCATTTTCTTCTGTGTGTACTTGCTCACCAGCTTGTCCGCCTCGTCGATGATCAGCAGGTAGCCCTTGTTCGTGTTGAAGAACTCCCGGATGCCGTTCACCCTGCGCCAGATCGTGCCGTAGCCGTTTGGAAGCCCGATGCTCCGTTCAATCGCCTCCACAAGGTCGCGGCTGCTCATGGTGTCGTCGCACTCGATGTAGGCCACGCGGGAGAGCTTCGCGTACTGCCGCAGGGCGTAGGTCTTGCCGTAGCCACTGCGGGCGACTACGATGCCGAGGCCAATGTACTCCTGACAGCTCTGGCATACACCGAGTACGGCCTTCGCGTCCCGGCTCTCAAAGAATACGGGCGTCTGCCACGTCTTGCCCTCTGACTTCGCCAACGGCGTCGTCAGGTCGACCGCCTCGCCCGTCTGCCGGGTGAGGAAGTCCGTCAGCTTGCTCTCAAGGTCGTTCGGGTTGCTGTCATACTTGCCCGTGAGATACCGGGAGACGGTGGTGCGGCTGTAGCCGATGTCCTTGGCGACCGCCGCGATGCTTGAGTGCTGCGTCTGGATGTAGTTGTTCACGCGCTGTGCGAGGGGGCTGATGTTGGTGTAGATTGCGGTGCGCTCCGCTGCTGTAACTTCCATGATGTACCTCCGTTATTATTCGTTCATCGCTCTCAAAAGGGAGAGTGCCTTGTCGCCTTTGGCGTTGAGGAAGGTGTCGTCCGTGGCCTTCTTCCGGCTCGTCTTGCTTGCCTGTTCCGATCGGAACATTCTGTCCTTGGGCAGGGAGACCAGCTTCTGGCTCGGCGTGGCCTTGATGGTCAGGTCGATCATACCCACTGCGTTCGAGGCTCTCGTGCTGCCGTCCTCGCCGCGCAGCTCGTAGGGCGTCGTGTAGCCCTCCAGTATCTCCCGCGTCTCCGAGCTCTGTCGGTTCTGATTTTTCAGGTGCGCCTGCAGGAGCTCCAGCGAGCAGTGCTCGTCATAGCCCAGCGCCTCGGCAGAGACCGCCTCGCAGATCTTCTTGCCGCTCATTTCGTAAACATAGAGCTTGGTGACGTCGTCGACGTCCCACTTGATCGTGACCTTCTTGTCCTTGTAGTAGCACAGCTCGTAGTCCGTGTAGAGGATGCCGAACTTGGTGATGCCTTGGCTGTTGACCGTCGCTACCGATCCGCTCATCAGCAGCATTGCCGCGTACTCGCGGGGCGGCGCTGCCTTCTCGAAGCGTGGGCCGTTGGTGAACATCTCGCCCGGTGTGACCCACTTCTCGCCCGCGTCGGCAAGGCCGCGATGCTTCTTGCCTTGGTAGTGCTTCTCCTTCCACTTCGTCCACTCCGCGAAGAACTCCTCCATCGTCAGCAGCTCCCCGCGCTCCAGCATCTGATCGATGTTCTTCTGGCGCTTGGCGGCGGTCTTGGAGCCTGTCAGCGTGCCCGTGTAACTGTCGAACCGCTTGGAGAAGTTCGAGCACACCGTGCCGAAGGTTCGCTCGATGTCCTTGACCCATGCCTGATACGGCAGGGCGCGGCGCACGCGCTCGATGCCGATGCTCTGATAGAAGCCCTGTGTCTCCGCGTCGAAGTCGAACACGATCTTCCGCTCCTTGCGGTTCTGGCCCGTCAGCTCCTTCTTCGTGTAGTCCTTGCCGTTGTCGATCAGGATGCCCTTCGGCACGCCCGCCGTGTAGAGCATCTTCACCAGCGACTGCTTCAGCGTGTCGCCGTTGGCCTGTACGCAGATCACGTCGCCCACGATCGAGCGGCTCTTCAAGTCCATCCACGCCACCAGCACCGGGCGCACGGCCTTGATCTTGCCGTTCGGAGCCGTCCACTGCACCCAGCAGTCGAAGGTGTGCTCGTCGCCCACCACCAGCTCCATGACCTCGAGGCTCACGGTCTCCCGCTTGCCCTTGAGCATCATCTTGTTCCGCCACTCCCGCGTCCCGTTGGCTGCAAGGAATCGGGCGGACTCCGCGCCCCGCTGCTCCATGATGTATTTGATGTACCGGGCCACCGTCTTGATGGAGGGATACTCCTCCCACTCCCGCCGCTCCGCCTCCAGCTCAAACCGCTCATAGAGCATCTCGATCGTGCCGAGGTTCGCCGCGAACCGCTTGTCGAACCAGATGTTCTCAATGATCGCCTTCTGCTCGTCCGTCAAGCTCGGGAACGTACCCGTCTCCTTCGGCTTCCTGCACAGCGCCAGCGCCCGGAAGTAGTCCCGGCTCTTGCCGTCTTCCTTCTCCAGCTTCAGCGCCCATGCGTTCGCCTCCAGCACGTTCTTCATGTAGCGGTACAGGCTCTGCGGGCTGATCCCCAGCCCCAGCGCGTACCGCTCGGCGTAGCCCGTGCGGTCAGGGCCGTCATAGTCGATGAAGTCCTGCACCCGTGCCGCCAGCTCTACCGCCTCATAGAAGCGCTTCTTGTTCGCCTCCGTGTACTGGTTCAGGTCGGCGGTGACGTACCACGGCACGGCCTCCTGTGCTCTCTTGTCTATGATGACCTCACTCCCTTCCACCTTCTGCGCGGCTCGCCATGCCTTCCGCGCCTTTGCCGAGAGGGAGCTTGTCGAGATCAACACCTGATCCTTGCCGCCGCCCTCCCGGGCCTGTGACTTTACGTTATGCTGTTCGGGGCTTCTTTGAACGCGCTTCTTCATGGCCTCGTAAGTGATACCTTCAAAAGCCGCTGCCTCCTCCAGCGTGATGAATACGTCCGGCACTCCGTTCCCTCCCTTCCGTGCGTCATGCCGCGATCGCCCGCTCCGCCTTCTTCGGGTCGAGCGCGAGGGCGGCGATGATCGCCGGGAGGTACTTCTCACCCGAGCGTGTCCCGTTCAGGATGTAGCTCATGTACTGTGGGCTTGTGCCCACCGTGGCCGCCAGTTCCGCCCGACTCATGTCCCGGTCAGCCAGCGCCTTCACCACCATCTTCCCGAACGGCGTCAGCCGTTTCTTCGGGCCTCTCATCGCTTGCCCTCCTTTCCCATCGTTCTTAGACTTACTTCCGAATGACCGCCCAGCCCAGCGAGACCGCCACACCTATGAACGCGGTGACGCTCACGGTGGGGACGGGGCAGCGCATCAGCAGCAGCGCCGCCGCGAAGCCCAGCGTCGCGAGGATGATGAGTCCCGCTGTGATGAGGAACGCCGCCGCGCTTTGCGCCGTGCGCCCCGCACGCTTTCGCGCCTCCCGCTTCACTTCTCTCTCAAGTAAGTTGAGAACGAGGTCGTAGCTGCGCACGCTCTGCGCCGCTTCAAAGAATTGCTGCTCCATCCCCGGCAGCGCCCGGAACGGGTCGCGGGGGTTGCCCGCCTCCCGCAGCCGCGCCGCCGCGTTTCGCCGTGCGATGACGGTAGCGCCGATCGCGGTCTTGATATCTTCTGTGCTGAACATTCTGCTGCTCCTTTCCTTTGCCCTCCCGCTCGTGTATAATGGAGCTGGGCCGCTGCCCGGGGAGGGGGTGTGTATATGACTAAGCACGATAAATATGTCAAAGAGATTGCCAAGACTCCCGCTATTCTCGGGATAACCACAAGCATGGTCGCGCATGAATTGGGTGCGAGAGCCTTGGCGAAAATCCTCATGGAGAAGGGCGTGTTCACTTATGACGAGTGGCGCGAGGCTCTTCAATTCATGTCGGAACGTTTTGTCGATATCCACATAGACGGTATTTTTGAGGAAGAATACTCGCCGGATTTCATCGACCTTCGCGCCGATAAGGAGTGAGCTTTCCTAAGCGCTTGCCGTCTTTAGTGACTGCTTCATACCCGTTTTCGCTCTTGCTGACGAGAACCACCTCGCCGATGTGCAGCGAAAGATTTTGACTGTTGAAGTAGCCATCGCCAACTCTTACGCCCCATAGCGTAACCCGGCGAGTTTCGCTTGCGTTGGCACTGCTAAAGTGAAGACCCTTCCCATCCAGAGCCGTCCGCTTGTCGGGCGGCTCTTTCACTTTGAGTGGCTCGCCTGTCAGCCATGCCAGCCAGCACGCGCGGCAGCTCACGCCGTCACAGTGGGCGGGGATGATGGGCGGGCACGGTGCGGAGATGATGTCCGCGATCTCGCCCGCCGTGGCCTCCGGGGCCTTGAGCAGTTCAAGTCCTGTCATGCTGCGCCTCCCGGTATTTCTTCACCGCGTGGTTCATGGTGTAGAGGTGGTTCAGCTCCCGGAGCAGCCGATCATACTCCCGCTGCATCGTCTCCCTCGCGTGGCCCGTCAGCTTGCCCATCTGCCCGTCGACATCGACCGCCATGCGGAACACGTTGCGGTAGATCGTGCAGTCGTTCTCCGGGCACTCGCCGAGAAGCGCCGTCCCGAGCTGGTGGAGCTCCTCCAGCCGATGCGCCGGGATGCGCTCTGTCTCGTGCTGGAAGCCGTTGAACAGCTCGCCGCCGTCCTTGGTGTGTTCGTCCACCTCCCGCAGCAGGTGCCGCAGCCGGGAGAGGTCTTCAAAGCTCACGCCCTCCAGCACCGTCTCCCACGCTGCGCCCGCCTCGGCGATCTGCGCCGCATAGTGCTCGCACTCGTTCTCCTGCAGGATCTGTCCGTCCCGCAGCGCCGCAAGGTAGGCCAGCGCCTCATGCCCGCGAAGCAGGGCGGTCAGGGTGTCCTCAGCGTGCCTCACGCCCTCGATGTGCTCCCGCAGCGCTCGCTCGCTCCGCTCCCGGATGCGTAGGTCTTGTGCCTCCGCGTCCTCGTAGAGCTGTCCCAGCGGGCACTTCGCGCAAATGGCGTCCAGCTCCTCCTGCGTGTGTCCGGCCCGGTTCTTGCACCGTTCGTCGCACACGAACGCCAGCAGCTCTTCGGGGTTGCGCGGCATGGGGCCGTCCAGCCGTCCCGCGCCGAAGGTGTCCGGGTCGGTGATGACCTCGCTCTCCGGCAGGAAGCCGATCTGATGCAGCGCCATCTTGAAGCCGTAAAGCTCGTGCGCGGCGGTGCGCGGGTCGGTGTCGGGGTAGTGCTTGCTCTTGACCTGCGTGGCAAGGCGGCGCGTCCAGCCCTCAATCAGGGCGGTGGGCTCCACCGCCTCCTCGGTATAGCTCTCATTCGTTTCCACGGCGGCGGTGTAGGTGGGCGGCTCGTCCGTGATGTCCTCCTCGGACTCCAGCCCCCGTGCCAGCTCCACGGCCACCTCCAGCGTGTCCGCGTCGTCGTACTCCATCGCGCCCCGGTCGATGTCCAGATTGCCCGTGTAGACCTCCGCGTCGATCACGCCGTACTCTCCGAGGGCCGTGCCCTCGTACTCGCGCTTCTCGCGGTCGTTGAACTTGACCACGAGGAAGCCGTTGATCTTCTTGATCTTTCTCATGCTGCCGTCATTCCTTTCTGCCCTGCCATCTTCAGACCGGGTGGGGCAGTTCCCGGTGACGCCCTTCCGGGCGTTTCGGCTTAGTGGTGGGTCGCTTCAAAGTTCTCAATCGCCCAGCGGTTGCCCGTGGCGTACACAGCCCGCCGCGTCCGTTCCTGTGGCGTTTCCCGCCTCGGCATGGCCGCCAGTGCCTCCATCATGCCGCACCTCGGGCAGATGTCTGTCTGGTTGTCCGCTCGCGACAGCGCGGGCGGCTCGTCGTATGCTCGCCCACACAGCGGGCAGATGTGCGGTTGCTCCTTCATGCTGCTGCTTCTTCCTGCAAAGCTCATCCGGCCAGTGGCGGGATGACGCGGATCGTGTCGTGGTACTTGTTCAGAATGATCAGCTCGCCGTTTGCTTTCTGCTTCACGACCAGCCAGTTCTCCGGGGCGAGGCCCGCTTGCCCGAGCCGGATCTTCTGCTTGCGGGTGGGCTTCTTGCCGCGTCTCATGATCTGCCTCCTTTCCTTTTCTCGGCGTTTGTGGTAGAGCAAAAGCGAACGGCGGTCGGCGGAATTAAATCTAAGAGTCGCTTAGGTGTTGGTGGGCTTTAGCAGTCCGTCAGGGTGTCGCCCTTGACCTCGTAACGATTGGGGCCGATGATGACGAAGGCCAGCATATTGGTCGTGCCGTCATGGTTGACCTGATTGATCGCCTCGTCCAGCTTGCCGTTGGTGACGTGGACTTTCTCCATGCTGCCGGTGCCGGTGTCCAACAGGCCGAAGCCGTTGGCCTCCTCCGGGGTATCTCCGACAGTGGTGAGGGCCATCTCGTCGGGGGTGATCTCGTTGCGGCCCGGTTCCAAGTTGAAACCCGCCTCCGCCTCCTTCAAGGCGTCGTTCGTCTCTTCCAGTGTGGCCTCGCCAGTGGTGTACTTGAACAGGATGTCTGCGATGTCGTTCTTCATGTTGTCGTTCTCCTTCTGAAAAACGCCTCCGCCGCTCGCTTTTACTCTACCGTTCGCCGATTTGCTATTTCCTTTTCGGTCGGGGTGTGCTATGATTTATTTTGCTTTATTCATAAACCACTTTTCGCACTTAGTATAGCTCGCATTTACGAGTTTGTCAATAGTTTTGCGTGTGAATTACCCGCAATTTCGAGGAGGTATTTTTGTGTTCAGTGCCCTACTAAAAAAACTACGCTCTGAAAAGAACCTTACCCAAGGCCAGCTTGCGAAAGAAGTTGGCGTTTCTCCCGGAAACGTCGGCGATTGGGAGACTGGGAAAAGCAAGCCGGGGTATAATGCGCTTGCTTCGCTTGCCCGAATTTTCGAGGTGTCCGCCGACTACTTACTCGAAATTGAACCGTCCCCCGCAAAAGCGAGCGACGACCTCTTCGCCCATCAGAAGACGGCGGGTTTGATCTGCGACGGCTCGCCGCTGGAGGGCGAGGAGGCCGATCTGATCGCCATGTATCGCCTCCTGCCGGAGGAGCAGCGGGAGGACATTTTTGACCTCGTTCATCTCAAATATCGAAAGCACGTCGAACGGAAAAAAGAGTCTATTTACTGGACGTATCACAACGGCAGCTCCGCAACAAAAAGCGGCCCCGCCGAGGACGCTGAAGCCCAAGGTGGAACCGCTTGATTTTTTGCGCTGTTTTGATTTAGTTGTAAATCTGTTTTCTGTCCCATTGATGAAGCGGCGAAAAACGAGGGTCGAAAGCCCGAAAACCCTTGAAAACAGGGCAATGGGACACAGTCCCATCGGTTTTGCAGATTTGTCCCATTGCTCGCCGCCTGTTTTGCCCCGCTTCGCCGCCCCGCCGCGCACGCCTCGCACGGCCAGCGCACGCCCTAATCCCCGCCGATCCGCGCCGAAAAGCCCCGTTTTCCCTAAAACTCGCACGCTCTAACGCTCCGTTAGCACGCTTGCCCCTCTTGCAATCCGCCGCCGCGTCTGCTACAATAGCAGCATGAGCCGCGAAGCTCTCGTCCTCTTGGTCTGCTGCTGTGACTTCCGGGACGGGGCCGAGCGGCTCATACCATCTAAAAGCCTCAGAAATGCCGTTATACGGGCGTTTCCGGGGCTTTTTTGTATTCTGCGTATGTGTGCGCCTCGCCGCGCCGCCGCCGTTGTGCGGCCTCGTGAGCGTAAAAAAGCGCCGACCGCCGCCGACGCATCCTCATCTCAAGATTGTTGATAATTCGCGCCTCCGTCCCGCGCCGAAAGTCGCCGTTTCCCGCGTATTTCAAGGGTTTTCCCGCCGTCTCCCCCCTCATCCCGCCCTATCCCGCATTTCTCAAATATCCTGTCTCCCCACAGCAGGTTTTTCTCCTCCGGTTTGCGGGTAGAGTCCATATCCACATAAAGGATCAGGCTTTTGAGCAGATTTGCCTCGCCATTATCCCAGAAATGATCACTCTCACCATCTCCCTTCGTGTTGGCGATGATGACATCGGTAAGCACCTGTGCCATGAGGGTGTCCCCGCCCAGGTCGAACATACAGTTCCAGGAGTCGCCAAGTTCCGGCTGTAACAGATTGTAGACCCGAACTAGATAGCCGTGCTTGCGAAACAGTTCTGCCGTGTCCGCATACATTTCGGATTTTGGATCTGAAATCACCACGGATTCCCCGCGCCGGATACTCTGGAACAGCGCCGGGCGGATGATTCCGCGGGATTTCATTGTTCCGCTTGCGCCGAAGACGGCAATGTGCTTATTGAGCCGGGTATCCTCCGGCAGACAAATGACGGCTCCTTTCTCCGTCTTGCCTAAGATAATCCCCTTCGCATGGCCGGGGCTGCTGATCTCCAGGATGGCACGCATCTCCTTGTCGCTCATCCACCCCGCTGTGCCATAGGTCCCCCGCTTACTGCGGGAGAAATTGCGAGGATCATAGTCGCCATTGCCAAATCGATCTTGGAAATGGATGAAAAGATATACACCACTGCCGATGACTGCCACAAGGGCAACGCATTTCAGACCGCTTGCGGTCATGGCGCTCCGCCAGCAGCACACCGGCGAAAAACAGATCGCGTCCATTGTGGCTTTGCCAGTGATCCCGCCCTCTGCAAGCCACTTCTGATAATTGAGGTTGAATTGGTTGACCAACCCACCTATGTAAAAAATCGCCGCCATACTCAGTATGACGGCGAGTACAATTCCTATTGTGCGAATATACTTCGACTGCATGGCAGTCCCCCCTTCCAGTCAGATCTCATCTGCCTGAGGTCCGATCCCCAGCGCCGCCTCCAAGTCAGTCATGCTGATTTCACGCAGCTGTGCCCGAGGGCCGATATACCCGTGCAGGAATGGGCATTGCCAGGGGAAACACATGATCTCATATGGGACCTTGCTGTGCTCCAGCGCCTGCCGCACCCGCACAAGCCGTGCGATGTCGCCGTCCAAGTGGGAGAGAATCAGGGTATTCCCGTTTTGAGCGTCATACTCCATCACGCCCGGTCCCACTGTACGCATCTGCTCCGGAAAGACAACTGACAGGACCCGCTCTTTCCAGTCTGGGAGCGTTAGGAGCCTCAGCAGTCGGATTCCCTGCTCTGTCATTGGGATAAAATGTACGTGTGGATAGATACGGTCAAAACGCAGTTCTATGCGGCCGCTTTTATCCGACTCCAGCAAGGTCTGCAGGGCCAAATCCATATTCTCTCCCAACAGAAGTGCATGGTCTGCCCGGGCGGGGCCTGCATTCATACGGGATAATTCTTCCAAATGCCGTGCTGTCTTGAACTCGCCCATACCGCTCCACTTCATCACTGCATTGCGCGTGTTATAGACAGCATAACAGTAACCAGGGCTGAAGAGCGCGCCCGTGAGCCGTGTGAAAATCGTCTTGTTCATTTCCGCATGGTCCAGCCGCTTCACGGATTTTGCCGTGTAAAAACTCGCCCCATCCAGTACAACCTGCTGAATTGCCCGCCTTTGGAGAACAGGCAGTAGAAAAGGACGTGTCTCCACGTCCGCAACCAAGCACATCGCCACCGTCTCTGCGACTCGGTGGTTGCGCTCGATATGTTCCGCACTCCCAGAAAAACGATGATTTCGAGTGATGTCTAAATAGTGTGCGAGGGCTGCCGGATGGAGGGTCTGCAGGAGGGGGAGCGCACTCTTATACAGCCGGATTGTCCGCCGCTCGCCCCTCCCACTTGTGGTAATCATTTTACAGGAGCCAAGGTCTGCCCCAGTGGAGGTGCGGAAGTCCTGCACATGCTCCAGCCGGTGGACAAGGTCCTCCAGCGTCCGGCTGCTGCCTAACAGATGCAGAGAGCGCATGGGGTATTCCCCAGCAATGGCCAGTAAAAGCAGCAGGCGGTAAACATGACTGCCCGGTCGCAGTGTGATCATTGGGACTGCCCGGTCGTGTCTGATTTTAAGGCATGGCTTTTCCTCTCTTTGCCGCAAAACGCCTCCCTGTCACCTTGGGAAACCCTTGATTTTTCAGGTATTTTCCTGCGTTTCGGATTTACGTGGAAAAATGGGGTGAAACTGGGCCTCAAATCCCGTACTTTTTTAGTCCCAAATTTCGCTCGTTTCATACAGTCTTTCCTCCTCCAAATCATTCGCCTGTTCTGCCGCCAGCCATGTGGGGAACCGGCTGGTTGGGATTACATAGACCTCCGTCTGATCCTCTGCCCCGGCGGCGCTGCAATAGTAGTGGGCGCATCGCCGCGGCGCATCATCCGGAAGCAGGTACAGCGTGATGATGTCTGTCACCATGTTGACCTCAATGTTATCGTGGTCCCGATAGGCACGCTCCGGACGTTCCCGACAGTACACATGGCGGTAGGCCAGCACGCAATTTTGATAGAGAGCCGGCGGCTTTCCAGCAAAATAGCGCCGCAGCGCCGGGTAGAGATACTGCTGGATGTAGATGGGGGAGCCGGACTCCTTCTTCGGCAGCAGTGCAGGGATCTGCAAACGAAACCACCCACGCTTTGCATATCCCATCTCCACGGGGATCGTGTCCATCAGCATCTGCTCCTTCAGTTCCGCTGCCTTGGGATGTCCGGTATAGGCTGGCAGGACACGCGCAAGAAGCGCGAGTTTCTCTACCTCCGCGGAAAATGCGAATGCCGCCCCGAACGCACCGGCCATGTCCTCCCGCTCCAGCAAACGGCGAGTACGGGCTAATTCCACCGCCGCTCTTCCCGCCCGATGCTCCGCTGCTCCAAGCGCCCGCTCAAACTCAGACCGCGGCATAGGTGTCCCCCTCGCTTTCCGTAAAGAACCGTACATCCGGCGTCTCCTGTCCGTTGTAATCCACAGTCGCAAACAGGTGAGGCGCAGATGGCAAGACCAGCTCCTGCGCCATGTTGATATGTGGCAGGACAAGGATATACCGCAGATCCTCCTGAGGCTGAAGCAGTCTGGTCAGATGCTGTTCGCCATCGTAGAGGACAACAATCTCATATCCAATATCTTCTTTGAGGAAGAAAATCTGGGACGGATAAGTAGCGGGATAGTGAGCCATAGGGTCCACCCTGTCAATGAACTGCAGCAACACCCATACGGCAAGGATCATGCGCTGATCCGGCTGGCACATGGGGTCCACCCCCAGATAGTACCCGCCGGAGATTTCGTGGAGCATGACCTCGTTCTTGAGCGCACGAATAATCTTTTCTGCCGTCTTAGGCGGTTTGTCCTTCAGCATTCGGACAATTTGCGCTTTAGGCAGCGGCCCATACTCTGTCAGCCAATGGATGATATACTGTTCTTCCTGTAACAGCATAGTTTTGTTTCCCTCCTATTACAATATATTTACGGATCAAGGCACGGCAGCCAGCCGTGTCTTTTT